>JAEZAY010000429.1 GCA_023427575.1 Bacteroidota bacterium
GGTGTAATTCATTGATCAGTTCGCCTTCCACATTGCTTTGAAAATAGGAAAATTGAATCTGTGGAAACATACTGCAAATCGATTCGTAAAACTGATCGAAAGACATGCTTCCATAAATATCCACTTCCCTTTTTCCAAGGAGGTTCAGGTTAGGTCCGTTTATGATGGCGATTTTCATTCTTTTTTACTCCGGCCCTTATGAATTAAAGGAATAAAAAAATCTTCATTCATTCTTTATGATCATTTGTTTTTGATCAGGTTAATAAAATCATCAAACAAATATCTTGAATCATGAGGTCCGGGAGTGCTTTCCGGATGATACTGGACGGAAAATGCCGGCCGATCTTTTAACCGGATTCCTTCAATAGAATCGTCGTTCAGGTTTACATGGGTGATCTCCACGTTCGGCGCGGCCTTAACCGATTCAGGATCCACACCAAATCCGTGATTCTGGGTGGTAATTTCACAACGGCCGGTCAACAGGTTTTTAACGGGATGATTCAGCCCCCGATGTCCATGATGCATTTTAAAGGTCGAAATTCCATTGGCCAGGGCCAGCAACTGGTGGCCGAGGCAAATCCCAAATGTGGGTTTATTTTCTTTCAACAGATCTTTTACGGTATCCACGGCATATTGCATGGAGGCCGGGTCGCCGGGGCCATTTGAAATGAAGTATCCGCTGGGATCAAATTCTTTCAGTTCTTCGGCGGTGGTTTTTGCGGGAAACACTTTTACAAAAGCGCCTCTTTCTACCATACAGTCGAGAATATGTTGTTTGGTTCCATAATCCAGAACCGCAATGCGAATTTCGGAATCTTTATTTCCCACTGTATATGGCTGTTTAGTGCTAACCACGCTGGCCAATTCCAGGCCGGCCATATCAGGAACCTGCTCCAATTGTTTTTTCAACTCATCCAGATCCAGGATCTCGGATGAAATAATGCAATTCATGGCTCCCTTCTCACGCACATGCGTTACCAGTGCGCGGGTATCTACACCTTCAATACAAACGGTATTATTGGCAATCAGATAATCTTCTACAGATCCCTGGGCCATTTTCCGGCTGTACTGATCTTCCAGATTCCGGCAGATCAGTCCTTTGATTTTAATGAAATCAGATTCCACTTCATCATCCTTCACTCCATAATTACCAATGTGAACACTGTTCATGATCACGATCTGGCCATAATAGCTTGGATCGGTAAATACTTCCTGGTATCCGGTCATGCCGGTGGTGAAGCAAAGTTCACCGGCGGTAGTTCCGATTTTACCAAAAGCCTTGCCATGGTGAACGGTACCATCGGCCAAAAGTAGAATTGCAGGTTTCTGTTTGTATGTTGACATCTTTCAGCGCAAAATTTTGCAAATTAAACCAATAAATCAATGCGGTGAATCATAAAATTCAGGTTTTTCCAAACTGACCTGGTAAAGGGGCAGATCAAAAAAAAGCAGGACCCGGGGTCCTGCTTTAGAAAATATCGGTCAAACCAATTATTCTGCTTTTGGCTCTTCTGCCGCCGGAGTTTCCTCTTTAGCAGGGGCAGCCTGATTTTCAGTCGCCGTTTCTGCAGCAGCCGCTTTTTTAGTGCTTCTTCCGCGACGGGTTCTTTTCGCCGGTTCTTTCGCTTCTCCGATTCCCTTACCGTAAACAGTATTGAAATCTACCAGTTCAATCAAAGCTGTTTCGGCATTATCCCCTTTACGGGCGCCCAGCTTAATGATCCGGGTATAACCACCAGGACGGCCACCCACTTTTTCCGCTACCGTGCTGAACAGTTCAGCCACAACTTCTTTATCCTGAAGATAGCTGAATACCGTACGGCGCTGATGCGTGGTGTTTTCCTTCCCTTTGGTGATCAGGGGCTCTACATAAGTACGAAGCGCTTTCGCCTTCGCCAGTGTAGTTACGATTCGCTTATGGGTGATCAGCTGACAGGCCAGGTTGCTTAATAACGCTTTCCTGTGCGAGGCCGTTCTGCCCAGATTGTTGATTTTGTCTCCGTGACGCATGACTTTTGTTTTTAAAGCTGTACCGGGTCAGGAATTACAGCCGTGAGATTAATTTTGAAATTCTGAAACCGGAATCCGGCAATTCAGCTTTTCAGCTTTGCAGTATTGCAAATTATTTACAGTTCTTCTTTATCCAATCCCAGTTTGCTGAGGTCCATTCCAAAATGAAGTCCTCTTTCAGCCAGTACCTGCTCAATTTCAGCAAGCGATTTCTGACCAAAGTTCCGGAATTTCATCAGGTCTTCCTGCTCATACTGAACCAGTTCACTCAGTGAATTGATCTTTGCAGCTTTCAGGCAGTTAAAAGCCCGAACGGAAAGATCCAGATCTTCGAGTGGTGTTTTCAATACCTTTCTCAGCTGCAGCATTTGTTCATCCACCACATCTTCTTTCTTGTCTTCCTTATTGTCGAAAGTGATGTTTTCGTCGGTAATGATCATCAGGTGCTGAATCAGGATCCGGCTGGCCTGTTTAACGGCTTCTTCGGGATGAATCGTTCCATCGGTATTCACATCCATGATCAGCTTTTCGTAGTCGGTACGTTGTTCAACCCGGGTATTTTCGATTGCGTACTTTACATTTTTGATCGGAGTGAAAATGGAATCGGTAGGGATGTAGCCAAATGGCGCATCCTTTATTTTATTATCTTCAGCCGGTACATAACCGCGACCTTTAGAAACCGTAATTTCAATGTCCAGTTTCGCGGAAGGATCCAGCGTGCAGATCAGGAGATCCGGATTCATGATCTCGAAGCTTTGTGTAGCATCGCCGATCATTCCTGCGGTAAACTCACTTTTGTTTTTAATACTTAAGGTGATCTTTTCCTGACCTACTTCATGATCAATCGTCTTCTTGAAACGAACCTGCTTTAAGTTCAGGATGATCTCAACAACATCTTCAGAGATACCTTTGATAGTAGCGAACTCATGATCCACCCCTTCAATACGCACTCCAATGATTGCATGCCCCTCCAAAGAACTCAGCAACACTCTGCGCAAAGCGTTTCCAATCGTAACGCCAAATCCAGGCTCCAGCGGACGAAACTCAAACTGAGCTTCAAATTCCGTAGCCTTTTGCAGGATAATTTTTTCTGGTTTTTGGAAATTTAATATGGCCATATTTATTGTATGATTTTTCTTTAGTTAATATCAGCAAACAGTAAACTGGTAACCCGAACGGATCGCCGTTCAGGAATTCAGCGATTACTTAGAGTAAAGCTCGACGATCAGTGATTCCTTGATATTCTCAGGAACACTTTCTCTTTCAGGATAGCTCACAAAGGTACCCTTCATTTCCGCTTCATTCCAGTCGATCCAGCCAAACTTCTGATTTTTACCTCTGAAAAAGCTGGTGATCGACGTGTTTGACTTATCTTTTTCTTTCAAACTGATGATATCGCCGGGTTTTACCTGGTATGAGGGAACATTCACCACTTCGCCATTTACAGTTATATGCTTATGCGAAACCAGCTGACGGGCAGCAGGACGTGAGGGAGCAATTCCCAAACGGTAAACCAGATTGTCAAGACGTGCTTCCAGCAGGCGGATCAGGTTTTCACCGGTAACGCCTTTCAGCCTTGCCGCTTCTTCAAATGTTTTACGGAATTGTTTCTCCAGTACACCATAGGTGTATTTCGCTTTTTGTTTTTCTTTCAGCTGGATTGCATATTCGCCCGGTGCTTTACGTTTGCGGGTGGGGCCATGCTGACCCGGAGGATTGCTGTTTTTGGTAAGATACTTACCGCTACCAAGAATGGGCTCGCCAAAAATGCGGCAAATCCTGGTTTTTGGACCTGTGTAACGTGCCATGTTTTAATTTTCGATTTTTTAGGTTCGGCCTGTGATCAGTAAAAATCTTAAAAATCAATCACAAACCCTTTTAAATGAATTTCAGATCTGTTGCGGATCTCTCCTGCATGACGCTGAAATCTGTAAAGAACTATAATAAGCAAAGATTCCAGACCTGCGCGCAGAATATACTGATACATTCTGAACCCGCCGATCTGAAATCTGCCTAATGTTTATACTCTTCTCTTCTTCGGAGGTCTGCAACCATTGTGAGGAAGAGGAGTAATATCTTTAATCATTACCACTTCAATACCGGAGTTTGCCAAAGCCCGGATGGAGCTTTCGCGACCGGCGCCGGGGCCTTTCACATAAACGTCTACACGCTTAACACCGGCATCCACTGCTGTTTTGGCTGCATCGGAAGCTGCCATCTGAGCTGCATAGGGAGTGTTCTTTTTAGAACCCTTAAAACCCATTTTGCCGGCGCTGCTCCAGGAAATAACCTGGCCGCTTTTGTTGGTAATACTGATAATCAGGTTGTTGAAACTGGCGCTTACGTGAGCATCACCATAAGCATCCACTTTTACTATTCGTTTTTTTGCAGCCGCTTTCGCGCTGGCTTGTGCTTTCGCCATAATTAAGTTCTGTTGGAGGTAATCAATATGTGTTTATGAAAAAACCCGTTTGATAAAAAACGGGGTACCAGCCCTCCTTTCGGAACAATCCGAAGATCCGGCGCCGGCAACTTATTTCTATTTCTTCGGTGCCTTTTTCTTACCGGCAACTGTCTTCCGTTTTCCTTTACGGGTACGACTGTTGGTGCGGGTACGCTGACCACGAACAGGAAGTCCGCGGCGATGGCGCAAACCACGATAGCAGGCGATATCCAGTAAACGTTTAATGCTCATCTGAGTTTCAGAACGTAACTGACCTTCTACTTTAAATTCATTGGTAATGGTTGTACGAATTGCATTCAGCTCATCATCATTCGATTCGTTTACTTTCTTATCCACAGAAATCCCTGCTTTTTCAAGGATATACTTAGCGGTTGAAAGACCGATCCCATAAATATAGGTCAGGCCAATTTCGCCTCTTTTGTTTTTTGGTAAGTCTACACCGGCAATACGTGCCATAATTCTGATTTAGTTTTTGTTTTTAGATTTTAGCCTGAGCCGGCCCTGCCAATTCTCAGCTAAAAGCTTTTTTATACCAACCGCTGATAGTCTGCAAATCTGCCACCGACATCAAAAGGGATTATCCCTGTCTTTGCTTAAAGCGGGGGTTCTTCTTGTTTATCACAAATAATACGCCCTTACGACGAACGATTTTGCAATCTGCGCTTCTTTTTTTAATGGATGCTCTGACTTTCATTTGTTCTTGTTTGTGCAATTGGTTTTTGCCAATGCTATTTATACCTGAAAATGATTCTGCCTCTTGATAAATCATACGGGCTCATCTCCACCCCTACTTTATCGCCGGGAAGTATCCGGATATAATTCATCCGCATCTTTCCCGATATGGTCGCTATTATCTCATGCCCGTTCTCCAGTTTAACCTTGAACATCGCATTTGATAATGCTTCCAAAATAGTTCCATCCTGTTTAATTAAAGGTTGTTTGCCCATACACTTTTTAGGAGGCGCAAAGATAGGATTATCAGGCGGAAATATAAAATAAATGAAAGTTTTTTTCCCCAATTATGGGAAAAAGCCGGCCTAAAGCGCAAAAATAACCGGTTTTGAACGGAAAAAAGCAATTTTTTAACGCTTTTTACTGCGCCCACAGCCCGGTCAAAATTTAAGGAAGCCTACACGGCATTCAGTTCCACCTTAGTCATATCGTAATAATGGTTCTGCAGTTCATGCACAAAGATCGGATTGGCCAGCAAGCGATGATCTTCGCGGTACCAGATTTCCAGGGGGTGGAAATCGCCGGTATTCGGCACCACGATCCGGAATGGCCCGCGCAGGTATTTGGCCGTTCCATCCTCATTCACTTCTTTGTCGAACCCCAGCTTTGCAAGGGTATCATCGTTCAGGGTTACCGGATACAAATGCTCCGGCGTAAACCAGAATTGCTGTATGGAGGTTTCTACACATACTTCTTTATCATCCTTGTTGAGCTCCGTCACCACTCCCTCCCATTGCTGGCCTTCATATTCTGCCATTACTATATCTCCTACTTTAATGTCATTGAATTTAATCATACGGCAATCGATTTATTGTTGAATTTAAGAAGATTTCAATAAAAATATGCCAACCTGAAATTTAGTTGGAATCTTCCCCGCTAACTGTGAAGGTTCGCTTTGGCTTTATTCCGCCCAGCTCATCGTATAGTTTTCATTTTCGATGGCAAGCGCCTCCACCGTCAGCTTTAATGGATGAAATGTATCTACCATCACGGCAAGCTCCTTTGTTTCCTTTGCCCCGATGCTTTTTTCAACCGCGCCCGGATGCGGGCCATGGGGAATGCCCGCCGGATGCAGGGTGATCATTCCACGTGTTACATTTTTCCGGCTCATAAAATCTCCATCCACATAGTACAAAAGTTCATCGCTGTCTATATTACTGTGATTATAGGGTGCCGGAATTGCCTGCGGATGATAGTCGAACAGGCGCGGACAAAAAGAACAAACCACAAAATTGTTCGCCTCGAATGTTTGGTGAACAGGCGGGGGCTGATGAATACGGCCGGTGATGGGTTCAAAATCGTGAATGCTGAAAGCAAAAGGATAACAGCATCCATCCCATCCTACAACATCAAAGGGGTGATGACCATAATGAAGGCCGTAAATATTATTCCTTTTTTTCGTTTTAATCAGAAAATCGCCTTTTTCTTCAAACGTTTCCAGCTCTGACGGCGGCCGGATATCTCTTTCACAAAAAGGCGCATGCTCCAGTAACTGACCGTATTTACTCAGATATCGCTTCGGGAAGCGAATTGGACTAAAAGATTCAACAATAAACAGGCGGTTGGCGGTAGTATGAAACGTTATTTTATAGATGGTGCCTCTTGGAATGACCAGGTAATCACCGGGTTTGAAGGATAAATTACCATACATGGTTTTTAGTATGCCATCGCCTTCATGAATAAAGATCAACTCATCGGCATCGGCATTTTTAAAAAAATCGCTCGTTCCTCCGCCCGGAGCGGCCAGTGCAATCTGGCAATCATTAATGACCAGTACGGTTTTCCTGGAATCGAGGTAATCCGCAACCGGTGATATCCGGAACCCGTCAAAACTGCGATGTTTTAACATTTTTTCTTCGGCAATTCGGGGACTTACATCGTACGGGTTATCGGTACGAATGATATCGGTAGGTGGGTAAGAATGATACAATAGAGAATAATCGTTCGAAAACCCTTCCGTTGAAAACAACTGCTCCGCATACAGTTTGCCGTCGGGCTTCCGGAACTGCGTATGACGTTTATGCGGAATATTACCCACCCGGTGGTAATGTGGCATAGCAAAGTTTTTTAATGTGCAGCACAATCAATTCGGCCGGTCGCAGTTTAATCACTATTTATCTGTTAACCGGTTCCATATCTTGCATTATAAAGATATTGTATTGAAACGAATAGGTTTGATTTCTGATACCCACGGTTTTCTTGATGAAAAGCTGGGAAATATTTTAAGTAGCTGTGACGAAATCTGGCATGCCGGTGATTTTGGGAATCTCGATCTGGTGGAAGCAATTCGGAAAATGAAGCCGCTGCGGGGCGTCTATGGCAATATTGATGGCCGGGAGATCCGTGATGAATTCCCGGAAGTGCTGCGCTTTTCCTGCGAAGCGGTTTCTG
>JAEZAY010000437.1 GCA_023427575.1 Bacteroidota bacterium
CGTTTAGATAAAGCGATGGTGCGTCGCGATTTCAGTTTCGAAGGCCGCGACAGCATATTATATTCCGGTGAACCAAGCAGAGTACAGGCCATTCAAAATGCGGCCAGGGCATATGTTTGGGGAATACAGGCGGGAGCCGAATTAAAAGCCGGACATGGGATCAGTTTGTTGAGCCGGTTTAACCTGCAAAACGGAGAAGAAGAACTTGAAAACGGTAAAATTGATCCGCTCCGGCATGCCGCACCCTGGTTCGGACTAAGCCGGTTAAGCTGGCAGAAAAACAAGATCCGGCTCGAGTTGAATGCGGTATACAGTGGAAAGGTTGGCAACGAAGAATTGGCCGCCGAGGAAAAAGGCAAAGCGTATATGTACGCCATTGATCCTAACGGGAATCCATACTCGCCGGCCTGGTACACGTTGAATTTTATTGGCAGCTATCAGGTTCAGGCAGATTTGCTGGTTACAGCATCCATTGAAAACCTCAGCGATCAGCGTTACCGGCCATATAGCTCGGCGATTGCAGGCTCCGGCCGAAATCTCCTGTTTTCCCTGCGAAAAAGTTTTTAACAGCGGGTCAGGAACCCTTCTCAAATGTAGCCATCAGCTCTTTCCCTTTGTATAAGTTAAGCCTGCCGGATATAATTGTGTACCGGGTAATACCCTCCAGAGCCTGAAGAAAACCGGATTCTGTATTCTGACCGGGACAGGCCATTTTGGTTGTGACCAAAGGTGAAAAACTAAGCCGTCCCGAGCCCTTCGAACTGAAACTGCCTGATAAACGATTGCATCCCGTGGATCCAGCCAGGCGCCCCTCTTCACCCGGGTAAAAAATCAGGTGGGCGATATTATCGGCTGACGCAGGCGTAATGGCACCGGACTTTAAGCTTACCAGGTTCCATCGTGCCGAATACAGCTCATCTGCTGAACTGCTTCCCTTCATCGAAGCGCAACTGCTAAAAAACAGGACGAATAAAGCCAGGACAGAAATACGATTAAAGATAAATTTCATAACCTTGATTATGATGAGATAGAGTTTGTGTCATTAAAGTTCAACCTTATAAATATAAAAAAGGTCCCTGTTAAAAGAGACCTTTTTTTTATCAGGCTGATCGTTTTAGTAGCCGGGATTCTGCTCGGCCATCGGGTTAGCGAGTCTTTCTGAAACGGGAATGGGCCAGATATACTGAGAGTCATCGGGACCTACTTCCTGGGCGGTTCCTTTAGCCGGAATGGTCAGGCCCAGCCGTAGCAGGTCGCGGGAACGAAATCCTTCGCCCAGCAGTTCCATTCTTCGTTCGGTGAGGATCATGTTCACGAGATCAGTGGCATTGGCAGGCGTAAGCTGGTCGCCGGGATCCGAACGCTGATGTACCGCATTTAATAAAGCAATCGCCATTGCATCCATTCCATTCATCCTTGCTCTCGCTTCTGCCAGGTTCAACAATACCTCGGAGTAACGAATCATGGGAATATAATCGGTGTTGGCTGTCCATTTTCGCAGCCAGGTTTTATTGTTAATGATGCCGACCAGCTCCGTGCGGCGTTTATCATCCGCCTTCCACTGGGGATTCGAAAGAATGCCCCCGGCGGCGGTGTTCAGTGAATAATCGCCGTTGCCGCCTACAGATCCGGGGCTGTAGTACTGGTTCATGCTGTTCTGCGTTCCCGGCAAACTTTGAGCAGTAAAAGAAAGGGAGAGAATATTTTCCAGTGTCTGACCGCCGGACCTGAATACATTGGTAATATCGGTCTCTAACGTATGAGGCACACCAGTGTTGGCTTTAAATGGCGCGGTGGTTGAAACAATCTTAGCTGCCTCCGTTATCAGGTCGGCATAGCGCTGCATATGCAGATAGACCCGGGTTTTTAAGGCAATGGCAGTGTTCTTATGAGCTCTTGTAACATTCAACTGGTTCGACTCCTGCGTTTCGGGAAGATTCGCTTCAGCGAAATTTAAATCTTCCAGGATCAGCTCATATACTTCGGCTACGGTTGATCGTGGCCTTTGGTTCACGCCGCTGGCTGTAGCCTGTGGTTCGGTATAAATCACCAACCCCGGCTTGCCACCATTGTTATCCCAATAGGGTCTTGCATATAATGTTACCAGCGAGTGATAGACCAGGGCCCGCAGAAACCTGGCTTCGCCCTTGTACTGGTTTTTCAGTTCATCGGTCACCGCTGCCCCATCAAGACCTGCAAGCACTACATTAATCCGGTTTATTGCCTGATAGCCGGAGCCCCAGATGTACTCAACTTCGTTGGTAGCCGACTGAACAGTAAAATTCCAGGTTTGCAGCCCGGTTACGCCGTTCGCTGTTTCATTGATAAAGTCTTCGCCACGTACTTCCTGGAAAACATTGTATCGTCCGGCCAGGAATTGATTGGAAGACCCATTATAGAATGGGCCTTTTATACCGGCATAAATCCCGTTAATGGCGGCAAGCGTTTTTTCGGGCGAGGAGAACGCGATCGACTCATCGATAAATGTTTGGGGCGACACATCCAGCTTATCCTTATTACAGGCGGCAAAAAACAAAGAGAATAAGACCAGATAGCAGACAGGTTTTCTATATTTCATAAAAATTTGTTTAAGCTTAAAAGCCAATGTTGATTCCTACATTGATTGTACGGGCCTGCGCAGCAGCGTTACGGTCGACACTGGGCGCCCCATTCACCGTTTGCTCGTTGGCAACGGAGGCGCCATTATTACTCTGGATCTCTGGATCGAAGCCGGAATAATCCGTAATGGTAAACGCGTTCAGTGCAGCAACATAAAGCCGGATGCTGGTAAGTTTCAATCTTTCTATAACCTTTTTAGGAACCGTGTAACCAAGGGAGATATTCCTGGCTTTTATAAAATCGCCTTTTTCAACATTGTTTGAGATGGGAAATGCCGATCCGTTGGAGATATTATCACCAAACACCACTTTGGGCCAGGGGCCGGCATCGCCCGCTTTCTGCCAGCGATTGAGTGCATCTTTCGCATTATTCCAGTTTCTGTTATCATGCAGCCCGGCCTTGCTTCCATTGTACACATAATTACCGCCACTGAAGTACAGGAGGAGATTCAAATCGAAACCTTTATACCGGAAAGTATTATCAAAGCCACCGAAAAATTTTGGAAGGGCTGGCCCGATCAGTTGACCATCGGCAGCCTGGTTCGCAGCCCGGCTGGGCTCGCCATTGTCGACTCTTGTCCACCGGTTAGCCGCCGGTACCGCATGATTGTACTGCACGCGGGTACCATCATTCAATACAAAAACCCGCTGACCATTTTCGGGATTGATGCCTTCGGTTTTTACAACATAAAAGCTGCCGATGGATTCTCCCACCCGGATCATGGAAACCTGTTCCAATGTACCGGTGGCAATCAGGATATCTGAATTGTTATTTGAAAGGGCGGTCACCTCATTTTTCAGGGTAGTAAAATTTAAAGCCGAATTCCATGAGAAATCAGCATTTCGGATAACCGTACCTGATAGAGAGATCTCAAATCCTTTGTTTACCATGCTTCCTACATTTGAAAGGATCGAATTGGAGGGTATACCCACATTCGCAGGAATCCCCCTGGATGGCGCAGCCGGTTCAAACAAGACCATATCGTCAATGTTATTTTTAAAGTAAGCGGCTTCCAGCTGGATCCGGTCGTTCAGCAATCCGAGAGTAAAACCCAGGTCCATTTTTTTGCTTTTTTCCCAGGTTAGATCGGGATTAGCCACCTGCGTGTAAAAAATGGCCCCATATGGACCATTCAGTCCGGAAGCATACAAGCCCTGATAGGAGAAATCGTTAATTCCCGCGAAGTTCCCCACCACGCCATAACTGCCGCGCAGCTTGAAGGAACTAAGGGTGTTGCTGGCTCCCATTTGCTGCCAGAAATTCTCTTCCGAAACCATCCACCCGGCAGAAGCTCCCCAAAAGGTTCCCCATTTTTTTGCGAAGGCCGAGTTGCCATCGCGACGGATGTTCCCGGACAAAAAATATTTCCGGTTAAAATTGTAATTGATTCGTCCGAAATAGGATTGTAAATAATTTTCCGAAAGTGCAGGAATAAATGGAAGGGTTGGCAGCGTCATATCAATGAAGCCCCCCTGGAATACGGTAAAATAGGGATCGGTGCTGCCTCTGCGGTCGGCACCCCAGCGATCGGTGATGGTGCTTTGTTGTTCCGCGCCGGCAAGAAGATCAAGATTGTGATTTTCGCCCAGGATAGTGCCGTACGAAAATGTGTTTTGCCAGTTCCATCTTCTTGGGCGCTGGATGGTATTTTGAATGGCACCCGCATACTGCACTCCATCACCATGAATGGCGGTTCGGAAATCTTCGTTTTGCACGGTTAGATTATCGATCCCGTACAGTGATTTAAAATTTAGTCCGTTCAGGATCTGGATCTGGGCATAAATATTACCCAACACTCTTTCGTTTTTTGATTCAAAGCGATTCTGATCCAATAGCAAGACAGGGTTATAAAAATTCAGAACGGTAAGGTTGTTTCCAAGTCCGATGGTGTTATTCCCACTGATATTATAAGAACCATCGTCATTATAGGGGCCCACATTCGGCGCCAGTACAATGGCCAGGCGTGCGGCGCCGGCGGTATTAAAAGATGCCCCTGTTGAACCGGTATTCAGGCCCTGGTTCAGTGATGTGGTATAGCTGAAGGTTCCACCCACCGACAACCAGTTGTTTACTTTATGATTCAGTGTAAAGCGCCCCGTCGTTCTTTCAAAATTGTTTTTCCGAAACATCCCTTCCTGGCTGGTATATCCTCCGGAAAAATAATAGTTGGTAGACTCGGTTCCACCCGACACGCTCAGGTTGTGACTATGCGAAAAACCGCTGCGGTACAAATGATCGTACCAGCGCGTGTCAACCAGGTTCCCATCGGCATCTTCCATTGTATAAAAACCCCTTGTGGCATCCGGCGGAGTGCCGGCATTCACCAGGCCTTCGTTCTTCAGACTGGTAAATTCCTGAGCGTTCAGAACATCCACCAGATTATAGGCCTCGGTTGTTCCGGCCCAGCCATCATAATTCACCCGGGGTTTGCCCTGACGGCCTTTTCGGGTCGTAATCTGTACAACGCCCGCCGAAGCCCGGGACCCGTAAATGGCGGCTGCTGAGGCGTCTTTCAGAATTTCTATACTTTCAATATCGGCAGGGTTTATATCGCTTAATACATTGTTGGCAGTGGTGCCGCTTCCAAGATCACCTGTAAATGTTGGCACTCCGTCTATCACTATTAATGGCGCGGAACTGAGTGAAATGGAATTGACCCCACGCACCCTGATGACCGGCGGGTTTCCCAGTACTCCATTTGGAATACTGATGTTCACTCCGGCGGCCCTTCCCGATAAGCCCTGATCAAAACTCTGAACCGGTTGATCACGGAGAGCAGTACCCGAAATTTGGGCAACGCTTCCCGTTACTTCCGATCTCCGTTGCGTGCCATAACCAACCACCACAACTTCCTGCAATGATCTGTCGGATCTTCGCATGGTTATTTCAATACTGGATTGTTCACCAATCGAAACCTCCTGCGTAACCAGGTCAACGGCAGAAAATATCAATGTGTTCGCACCGGAGGGAATCCCGATGCTGAAGGCTCCGTCTTCCCCGGTTTTAGTGCCGGTTTCTCTTCCTTTTACCTGAACTGTTACATCCTGCAGCGGCGCTCCATCTTCACCGATCACCCGGCCGGTGATGGTTCGGATCTGTGCCCATGAACTGCAAAATGAAATGCAGGCGATTAATAGAATAAATATTTGTTTCATGCGCCTTGGTTTGATTTTCTTAAAGGCAGCGGAAACGTTAAAATTGCTTCAGTGTTTAGTGCGGATTCGCACCGAAGCATGAATATAATTCGTTCAACTATTGAATTTCAGCAATGAAGCGTGAATGAAATTGTCCGTTGAAGCATAAACTTGTCGGGTGACGCCGATGAAGATAAGTTTGTGAATAAAACAGGGGAAGGGTCAGGGAATAAACTTATCCGTATTAATTATATGAGTGGTAGAATAATGTTTCGGATGATCATGTTTTTCAACGAATATTTTCAATATTAGTATCATAAAGTATTCATAGATCCCGCCCTTGTTCAGAAACCCTGAATCGAACCTTCACTAACTGAAAAAATAAATGAATGCTTACACAAGATCCTGAACTGCCAAAAAAAAGAACAAGGCTGATCGTTCAGCGCGGCATTGAAAATTTTGCAATCCGCGTAGAAGAAATCGCGTTTGTTTATACCGAGAAAAAAATTTTTTATGTGATTGATCACTGCGGAATGAAGTACATCTGCGATAAAAATCTTTCCGAGCTGGAGAACGAACTCGACCAATCGTTGTTTTTCAGAGCAAATCGTCAATATCTTATCAATATCAATTTCGTTCGCGCTTTCAAACCTTTGCAAAAAGTAAAATTGCAGGTTGAACTAAAACTACCGGCATCCTCGCACGCGATCATAGTTAGTCAGGAAACGGCCCCGCTTTTTAAGAGATGGATATACGAGGAATAGCAGGTCAGGCGGATTTAGAACTTAGGTTCGTTGGTTTTCGGGCTATAACTTTCTTCCGGAGCCGGAGGAGTACATCTTACCCGGTCACCAATGACCAATGATTTAGGGCCTTAACTTTCCCTGGGCCTCCAGGGTTCGAAGCAAATCGGGATGGTTACGCTGATCTTCCACCTGGGGTGAGAAAATGCCGGGATAACCCAGGCTCATAAAAATCCGGGGATTCGTCCAACTAATATCCATCGTTATTGATTCGAAACAGGTGGAACTCATAATGGCAGGCATATAAAATCCATAATAAACCACTTTCCTGTCTATCGTCACCGCAAAAGCAGTTCTTCCGGGAAGCGCCTTTATCCTTTCAAGCGCATCTGCTGTAACGGTAAATGCAAAATTACCCGCCGAATATTCTTTGATTTGCCTGTTCTGAACAAGGGGTGAAGATTCCAGCCGTGCCAGGGAGGGAATTACGCGGCATTCATTGCCCGCTGTCTGGTAGGAAGCCAGCAGGTAGATTTCTACCTGTTCGCCGGCTGTACCGGCTTTGTCTTTTTTGCAGGCCGTTAGCCCCAGGAAAATTATAAAAATGGAAATGATTCGCATAAATCTGCGGACAAAACGGCGATCTGAAACGTTGCATCTGGCGCATGCAGGAAGCGGGAAGGCATAAAAAAAGGGCCAGGATAAAAATCCAG
>JAEZAY010000375.1 GCA_023427575.1 Bacteroidota bacterium
CCATAATAGTTGTAATGCGTTTTTATTTTTTGTTTGATAGTTTTCGGGATAACGATTTATAAAATCGATCATGGAGCCCAGAAATACCGAAAAGGTTTTACCAAAACCTGTAGGGGCATTTACCAATCCGGAACAGCCAAGCAGCATATGATCCCAGGTTTGTTCCTGAAAAAGGAAAGGATGCTGGCCTTTTTTTTCCATCCATTCACGAATGATCCGATATCCTTTTGTTGTATGAAGAAGCATGCTGATAACTTAATGTAAAATACCGGAGAAATTCTGATCTGCTCTAATTACCTGCCATAGATCTCCAGCATCTTTTTTAAATCTTCCAATGTGTTGATGTCAGCTGCAGTTTTGTCTTTTCGCCAGCGGCTGATTCGTGGAAATCGAAGGGCTACGCCTGATTTATGACGACCGGAAGCGGCGATGCCTTCGAATGCAATTTCGAAAACCAGTTCAGGTTTAACCGTTCTGACGGGACCAAACTTTTCAACGGAATTGCGTTTAACGAAAGCATCCACCTGGCCAAATTCTTTATCTGTCAGTCCTGAATAGGCTTTGGCAAATGTTACCAGCTTTTCGCCATCCTTCACCGCGAAAGTATAGTCAGTATAAAGATTACTTCTCCTGCCGCTTCCTTTCTGAGCATAAACCATCACCGCGTCGATGGTTAGGGGATTGATCTTCCATTTCCACCAATCTCCTTTTTTCCGACCTACCTGATAGCTGCTGTTTTTGCGTTTCAGCATTATCCCTTCACTGTTTTTTTCTCTTGCCCTTTCCCGCTCCGCAGCCAACTCCTCCCAACTGTTGAATTCCACCTTCGGCGATAAACGCAGCACGGGGTGATTGATTTTGTTTACGACGGATTCGAGTACATTTCTTCTTTCACTCAGCGGCAGCTGACGGATATCATTTCCCTCAAATTCAAGAATATCATACACAAAAAAAGCAACAGGCGCTTCTGTCAATTGTTTTTTGGTCAGATTCTTCCGCCCGATCCGTGTTTGCAGCACATTGAAGGATAGGGGCAGGTCGCCGGCAAATGGAAGGATTTCGCCATCCAGTACAATTCCATCCGGAAGCAGATCTTTTAGAGAATGGTATTCAATAAATTTTTCGGTTATCAGCTCTTCGCCACGGCTCCAGACAAACAGTTCGTTATTTCTTTTGATCAGTTGACCGCGGATTCCATCCCATTTCCATTCGGCCTGCCATTCCGAAACTTCGCCAAGGGCTGAAGCGGATTCTTCCAGCGCATAGGCAAGGTAGAAAGGATACGGTTTTGAAAAGTCAACCATTCTGGCATCTTCATTCATCAATTCGGCGAAGCTGATGCTTACCGGATCCCAATTGCCACTGATGCGGTGGGCAATTAAAGAAGGTTCCAGGTTTACAAATCGCGCCAGAGCATTCACCATCATCGTTTGTGAAATCCCGATCCGGAAATTTCCGGTAATCAGTTTATTAAACACAAAACGCTCACCGGCTGTCATGGTTCCCCAGGATTCGGTGATAAAAGTTTTCCGGATTATTTCCGATTCTTTTTCTATCTGGAGAAATCGTTCCAGGTAATACGCTAAACTTCGGGTATTCGTTTCGGTTATGTCCGGATCAGATCCTTTCTCCGGAAGCAGCAGGGAAATGGTTTCGGCCAGATCTCCCACGGTATGATACGATTCCGCAAAGAGCCATCCGGGAAAATTTGTCAGCTCAAGGCACCATTCAACCAGCAGGGAGGATTTTACCGAGCGGCGGGGTTTTCTGCCGCTGAATAAGGCGATCACCCAAACCTTATCTTTATCGTCGGCGGTTTCAAAATAATCGATCAGCGCCTGAAGCTTTGCATTTGTTTTGGTGGTTGTTCCAATTTTTTGCACCAGCCTTGCAAACTTCGACATTCCCGATTCTACCAGGCAGCTATCATCTAATTCTGATTCCGTCCGGTTCATAGCTTATCATTTTCATTTTCTTCAGAAGCTTCAACTGCCGGACCTTCTTCTTCGTTACCATATTCGGTTTTGACTTCCGCCGAACTGATTCCAATTTCATTCAGGTACCGGCTGAAAGCGGCCTGGAAGCCATGTGTGACAAATACCTTTTTTGCTTCCGTTGCCCGGATTGCTTCCAAAAGACCATCCCAATCGGCATGATCGCTGAGTACGAACCCGGCCTCGGCATTCCTGCGCCGGAGATTGCCCCGCACCTGCATCCATCCCGAGCAGACGCCCACCGCATAAGGACTAAACCTTTTTATCCATGGCGATCCATCAGCACCTGCCGGCGCAATCACGACGGCGCCCCGGGTTTCTTCTTTCGGGGTTTCGGCAGTAATCCGTTTCAGAGGCGGAAGTTTCCAACCCGCTTTTAACAAAGTTTGATGCGCATTGTAGGTGGCACCATGAGCATAAATTGTGTCGGTAATGGCCTGAATGCAGGGCAGGATTCGCTGCGCCTTACCCAGGCTATAGGCGAGCAGGATACTGGTGCGGCCTTCTGTTTTGTTTTTCAGGATCCAGTTCTGAATAGCACTGAAAATTTCTTCCTGCGGCTTCCATTTGTAAATGGGCAAACCGAAGGTGGATTCGGTGACGAAAACATCCGACTTCACCGGTTCAAATGCCCCGCTGATTCCATCGTTCTCTACTTTATAATCGCCGGAAATTACCCAAACCTCTCCTTTATGTTCGAGCCGGATCTGGGAAGAACCAATCATATGTCCTGCTGGAAACATACTCAGTTTCACGCCGTTTATAAACAGGGTTTCGCCCCATTCAAGCGTTTGATAATGGTTGTCGCCAAGCCTTTGCTGCAGAAGTGGTTTCGTATGAAAATGGCAGAGATATTCTTTACTGCCCCAGCGCGCATGATCGCTATGCGCATGGGTAATCACCGCCTTATCTACCGGCAACCAGGGATCGATGTAAAAGCCGCCGGCGGCGCAGTATAGCCCCCTGTTGGTGAAATCAATCAATGCGATTTTTACCCTATAAGATAAAATTATTGTGCCGGACCCAAAGCAACTCTGTTCAGAACCTCCGACCTGCGAGCCGAAAGAATTAAAATCATCAGAGGGCGTACACGATCTTCCCGTTCACCTTCTTCACCATGTAGATTTTTTTATTCTCGAAATAATCAAGGGTCATAGTTTTGGAATTGATAACCGGGCTGATTTCAAAATCGGTGAAAAGTTTGTTTCCCTTATCGGTTAAAACAGAAGATAGATTGCCACCGTTTTTCAGCAGGAGACGACCGAAATGATAC
>JAEZAY010000408.1 GCA_023427575.1 Bacteroidota bacterium
ATAAAGCAACGGAGATTTCGGCCAAAGAAGTAAAACTGATCCGGGAGAAATACCGGGGCCGGCAAAATACATTTACCGAAGCGGAACTGAAAAATCTCCGATAACGGTTATGCATAATCGATCTTAGTAGCCTTTTTGCAGTGTCACCGGGTTATCAGGTTCTTTTCCCGCAAGAAACTGCTGGAGATTTTTACTGAATTGCCGCAGTTTTCCTTCCTGTTCAAATTTATAGCCGCCGCCGGTATGTTGCGTCAGCAATACATTTTCCATTTTCCAAAGGGGATGATTTTCCGGAATGGGCTCGAGGCTTGTTACGTCGAGAACAGCGCCAGCCAGTTTACCGGAATTTAATGCATCCATCAACGCCCGCTCATCGGTAGTCTCCGCTCTTCCAACATTTGCATAAACGGCTCCTGTTTTCATCGCGTTTATAAATTCAGCCGAAACATAATGAAGGGCGGTTCCGGGCAATGTATTGATTACAACATCAATCTGATCCAAAATTTTTAGCAGTTCTGCAAAATCATAAAAATCAGCATGGGGATTGGTGCGGGCTGCCGTTAGAACCGGGCATCCAAATCCCATCAGCATCTTTTTGATCTGGATGCCGATGGAACCAAGTCCGAGAATTAGAACGCGTTTATTTGAAAGGAGATCCTGCTCATGGCGGATGATTTTACCCCGCCATTCACTTCTTGTTTGCAGTACGGCTAATAAAGATATCTTCCTGTAAAAGGCAAGGAGCCCGCCCACCATTGTTTCGGCGCAGCCAACAGAAAAAAAATCGCCCATATTTGAAACGGGAATCCGGGCGCGGAGTTTTTGATATTGATTAAAGCCGGCCGAGTCAATTTGCCAGAACTGAAGCGAAGAAGGAAATGGATCAAGCCATTCCGCGGGTGGGTTTCCAAATAAAATGTCCGATTCCATTAAAAGGTTCCGGGCCCTGTCTTCTTCATGCTGGTCGGCATAAATCCATACCATTTCCGGGGCGAAATGTTTTTCGAGTTCCGCCCGCAAATCCGCATTCAGTGTTGTATAAACGAAATTTTTCATAGTATTTCTTTTGTGCATTCTTTTCCTGCCAAAACCCGCTCAGTGTTTCACTAAGCCGAAGTTTTTCAGTACCCGGAGAATGTACCACCAGTTGCTATTTCATTTATTTTTTTCAGGGCATTTTCCCAAAGCGGAGCCTGACTCTTTACAAATTTAACTGGCTGGGGCCCCGACTGGATGGTAAGAACCGTTTTACCATTAGCTTCCTCAAGTGAAAAAGACTCCCGATAATTTCCCAAATCATCCCCCGTTTTGGCATTTACATCATCGTAAAAGCGGACAACCAATAAGGCATTCTTCACCAATTTCTCCATAAAGCCTTTGGCGCCAGTTATTCCTTCCTTTGTTTTCCATAAAACCTCTGAACCTTCTTTCCAGTCTGTTTCTACGTAAGTTCCTTCGCTGAATGCAGATGCCCATTCAGCCACATGCATTGGTTCCGTGAGAATTTGCCATACCTGGGAAGCCGGAATGGGCAATTCGATGGATTTTGTAAACAGGTCGGCTTCGACAAATTCGGCGAGGGACTGGATAATCTGGTTCCAGCCTTCGGCAAAATTCCCGGGTCGCAGATCGGGATTTGAGTCGGGGAAGCTGTCAAGTCCGCTATGCGTAAGTTTCAGCCTGGTAGAAGTTTCAGATTCGGGAAACAGTTCAAATTGCAGTTCCGAATCGCCTTCATAACCTTCATATTTCCAACTATAGGCTATTTTGCGCTCGGGCTCCAACCTGGTAATCTTGCAAATATGTTTATACGATTTACCGGGCGGTCCCGCCATGAAGGAAAATTCAAAGCCCATTTCGGGTCTGAATTCCTTTAATTCAAAATACCATTCCCGCATCTGGTCTTTGTTGGTGAGGGCTTTCCAGATGCTCTGATGGTTTGCCTGCAGTTTTCTTTCAAGAACAAATGGATTGCCTCTCATACTGATGGATTTGGTGAAAGTTTACGTGGAAATTAGCTTTTGCTCAATTTCGGTCTAATTCCATATTAGCAGAGTTCGCTTAAAAAATTTTAATTTCCAGTTCCGGTCACTGTTCTTTCAGGTTACTATATAATGGCGGCAACTGCCAGATAAAGATTCGAGTCAGCAACAGACTAAAAAAATTATGATCGCATGAAAAGACGTGTATTCATTCAAAACGCAGGATTAGCAACTGGTGCGCTGCTGTTTAACAATGTTTCTTTTGCCTCTGCTTCCTCTGAATTTCCGGTGGTTCGCACCCCGGTCGGATCCAGAAGATTTACAAGTCAGTCGGTAGAAAAAACCATTGCCACTTTTAAAGCTGGAGTAAAAAACCCGGAGCTGGCCTGGCTTTTCGAAAATTGTTTTCCCAATACGCTAGATACCACGGTTTTTCATGAAATGAAAAACGGGGTGCCCGATACCTATGTTATTACAGGCGATATAGACGCCATGTGGCTGCGCGACAGCAGTGCGCAGGTTTGGCCCTACCTGCAGTTCATTAAAGAAGACCAGCCCCTGCGCGACCTGGTGGCTGGCGTTATTAACCGGCAAACCAGCTGTATTCTGACAGATCCCTATGCCAATGCTTTTTATAACGATCCGAAAAAAGTGGGCGAATGGGGTACCGATCATACTGATATGAAGCCTGGTGTGCATGAAAGAAAATGGGAAATTGATTCGCTTTGTTATCCAATCCGCCTTGCCTACCATTATTGGAAAACAACCGGTGATACAAAGCCCTTCAATGAAAACTGGAAAAATGCGATTATCACCACGTTGACGGTTTTCCGTGATCAGCAGCGTAAGGAAAACAATGGCCCTTACAAGTTCCAGCGTACTACACCGCATGCCACCGATACTCTGCCGATGCACGGTTATGGAT
>JAEZAY010000411.1 GCA_023427575.1 Bacteroidota bacterium
TTCATTCTAAATGACCCCTTCCACATATCGGTATGAAGGGCAGAAGTTTCGCGACTGCCCTTTTTTAATTCCATATAAACCGGTTCCGGATGCCGGTTGGGGGAATGGTTTTTGTAAAAATCAATAAGATCAGAACCAGAAACCATGAAATTCCGATTTTCACAACTTGCCTTTTTACTGGCCCTCATTCTACTGATAACCGGATGCGATAAAGACGATGATCTTGTGCCTGGAAATATCCGGGAGCAGCTTGTAGCAAAAAAATGGAAGCGGATCTCCATTGTGAGTACCGACTCTGCAGGTACCGAAACCGACCTGTATACGCCCCTGGCTGAATTCCAAAAAGATGATTACCTGCTTTTTAATGCAGACTCCACTTATGAATTGAATGATAATCTTACCCTGCGTGCCGATACCGTTACCAGAATTGTAGATGCGGGGAAATGGGAGCTTGTTGAAAACAATACGGCCATCCGGATGTACAGTAATATTTTTCTTACCTGGTATGAACCACTATCCATACTTACATTGAATGAACAGACCCTGGAAGTTAAGGCCGATTTCGCCAGCGACCGAAGCAGCGTAAAGACGGTCTACCAACGCATAGATTAAAAAAAAGAGCAGGTAGTAGAAACTACCTGCGTGTTCACATGAGAAAAATTCTATTACCGCAACATGCTTTTACAAGCATCCGGATACGCGTTGCAGCGGGCGTACTATCCGGAATATTTTTATCATAAATCTGAATACTTAATTTCTGTTTCTTACCGGTGATAAATTTACTTCACCTGAATAAATGCGCAGTGGCAGTTATGATTTATGAAAATGGTACTTGATAAGATGAAACAGGAATGGAAATGCAGCGATTGAGGAATTAATAATTTTAGAGCCTGTGGAGCGGCCGTTTTGAGTAAACAGAGAAGTAAAAAATCTTTCTTTTTGTAATTTCGTTTAATGCAGACAGGTAGTTAGCCCAAATCAGGCAGCACCAACTTATCATCAGCGCGAAAGCCAGTCCTGGTACAGGTTTCAGCCGATGGCGGGTTTTTATCTTATCATGTGTGTAGGAACTGGATTATATAACCGGAAGTTGAGCGCGATAAACGGCAAAAGCGGAACTGCTATTCTTCGGTTTTTTTAATGCCTCCACTGGTGATCAGGATACGCTTCTTTTTATATAAATTCCCAATGGCCATTTTGAATGTTTTTTTGCTCATTGAAAAATAGGAATAGATATCATCCGGATTTGACTTATCATTATATGGCAGGTATCCGTTGTTCTCTTCAAGCAGCCTCATGATTTTTTCCAGTTCATCTTCTACCCTTTTATAACCCGGACTTCCCAACACAACATCTATCTTGTTCTCGGGATGAATTCTTTTAATAAAACCTTTCACTGTATCACCAACCCGGATATCGCGATAGATTTCATTGAAGTGCAGTACCCCGGTATGTTTTTTATTTATGATCACAACATAGCCGATATCGGTGCGGCGGTACACAATCAGATCAACCCAATCCATTTCCTTTACCGTAAGATCATCATTGGAAAGCAGGTAATCGAATTTTTCAGTTCCCGCTACCCGGCCGGTTTGCTCATCCAGGTATACCATCACCAGGTATTCGCCGCCCACCCGCATGCCAGTTAACTGTTTCGACTTTGGAACAAACAAATCCTTCATCAGGCCCCAGTCGACAAAGGCGCCCTGGTTTGTGACGGAAACTACCCGCATCCGGGCGATTTCACCAACCGTTGCCAACGGCTCCTGAGTAGTAGCACTGATCCGGCCCTCCGAATCATGGTAAATAAAGACCCGCAACAGATCGCCTTCCTTCAGATTGGGTGGGAGAAAACGTTTAGGCAATAAAACCCCTTCCGCCCCGTCGTCGAGGTAAGCTCCGATTTCAACCAGGCGTAATACTTTCAATTCGTTATAAAATCCGGCTTTGATCACGGGTGCAAATTAGTTATAAACCAAGAAAGAAAATCTTTTCAACCAGTTTACCATATCGCGTTAATACAAAGCCGTCTTTCCCATTTTGAAACTATCTTTCCCTTTTTCCATTTCTGCAATCATTTCCCATTTTTAGACATTAATCCGGTTTTAGGACTTTTTTCCGGGAATAAGAATTATAACTAATTGATATTTACGGTAATAGAAATTGGCACCTGGGTTGAATCTATATCTTCGTTATGAAAAAAATTATACTCTTCAGTTTATTAGTTCTCAGTGCAGCAGCTATTAACGCTCAAAAGGTTTTTACAATTACCCAGGACAGAACCTGGAATAACAACGGGGTTAATTCATTCCCGAATCCGTGCCAGGGTTGTACGTTTAATATTGCCAAGGGCGTAACCTTAACAATAGAAAGGGATGTTACTTTTTCCCATACCAAATTTAATGGCGGAACAATCGTGGTAACAGACCGCAAATTTACCATCTGGAGATCGGATCTGGGCGGCACCTACATGACAGATACCCGTTTAGTATTAAACGGCCGTGCAAACTTCACCGGTGAGGTTACTTCATTTACCAACACGGAAATTGAAATGAACAACAACGCTGAAATGACCCTGTACAGCCATTCCAACTTTATCAATAGCAAATTAACGGCTACTGGTTCAACCAAACTGGTAATGAGTATTTCAATGGGAATGCAGAATTCGCTTTTTACTTTTAACGGCACTTCATCGATACTTATAAATCAGGGCATGAACATGGTAAACAGCAAAATAAAATTGTACGACAATTCAAACCTGCTGAGCCAATCCGGTTTATTTGAACTGAAAGAAAACAGTCATATTATCATCGGCGACGGATCAACCACCAGCAAAGCGTATGCAAGCTTCAATGGCCCCACTCTAAACCTGTATGATAATTCATTTGTTTCGATCTCGAATTTTAACAACTATTATTTTAACTGGGCACCTTTCAATACCAGGGTGAATAATAAATCGTACAACACCGCATTTAATACCTATAACTGCGGAACTGCTGACCGTAACAAATGCGAAAATGCAAAAGTATATGGACCTTCCATGCTGAATTACAGCGGGGTTCTGCCTACGGCCGCGTTGCCTGTAACCATTACCAATTTTACCGTATCGGCCAACAAATCTAACATTGCGGCTATTTCATGGAGCACTGCACAGGAATCCAATTCAGCGTATTTTGAAATTCAGCGCAGTGCCGATGGTAAAGACTGGATTAAAGCCGGAACCGTTCAGGCTCAGGGAAATTCAACCATTACAAAATCATACACATTTTCTGATGCCACCCCTATCTCCGGAGTTGTTTATTACAGATTGAAAATGGTAGATGCCGATGGAACCTTTGCTTACTCTTCTATCCGTGTAATTGAATTGTCGCTTTCAGCAACAGTTACCTTATTTCCAAATCCCACGGCCGATTTTGTAAACATCAGCCTGAAAGGAAATAACAGCGGAAATGCAAAAGTTTACCTGGTTAACCAGGCCGGCCAGATCATGAATCAGAAAAATGCCCCACGTAACACCAATATCGTAAGCTTTGATGTGAAAGGATACAATGCCGGTTTGTATATGATACGTGTAGCCGCTGAAAACGGGCAATCGGAAACACACCGTTTTATCGTTAAAAAATAAGAGCGGTTAATTTTCTACAACTGAAGAGACGAAGAGATAATTCAAAGAGACAAAGAGGTAATTTTTTTCTGGCAACATATTTTCATAGGATTTAATATTCGGAAACATAAACTTAAACGAATGAATATTATCTCCGCATTGGGTGCAGGGCTCGCAGGAGCTACTGCACTTACTGTTTTACACGAAGTCAACAGAAGAATAGATCCCAGGGCCCCCCGAATGGATCTGTTGGGAATGAATGCACTTGAGCTGATCTTTAAAAAAGCAGGGAAATCGGTCCCATCTTCCAACACCCTTCATAAGCAGGCTCTGGCTGCCGATATTATTTCCAATCTGGCCTACTATAGTCTTGCGGGAATCGGCAACAAAAACCTCTGGACAAAAAGCAGTTTGCTGGGGCTTGGAGCCGGGATTGGGGCGCTTTTATTACCAAAACCCATGGGCCTGAATCCGGAACACAGCAATAAATCTGCCCGCACCCAATTTAGCACGGTGGCCTTATATCTGGTCGGCGGACTGGTTACCGGAGCTGTGTTAAATCTGATCAGGAGTAAGCAACAGAGTTAAAAGAATTTCGATTACCGGGCGCCGGAGGGTTTCGGATAATCGTTATTAATCTCTATCCAGTTTCCATCCGGATCCTGTAAATAAATTTGTTTTATGCCGTCAACGCGGGTGGTTACCGTATTGGGTTTGCCCGGCCAGTCAGACCAGGCCACTTTATTCCTATTTAGCCGGTCAATAAATTCCTCCATCGATTCCACACTGAAGCAGAGATGATTATTCTTATCAGATTTTACGGCATGGATTTCGTTTTCAATCAGGTGTAATTGAGAAACCGGGCCAATTTGAAACCAGGTATGCTTTCCATCATGAAAGGGCTCGGGTATCGTATCAATTCCGATAATATCGCGGTAAAAAAAGGTGCTTTTGTTTAAATCGGAAACGGAAACGGCAAGATGATTCAGAACGGGCATCGGTTTCTTTTTGAATTTACTGCTTTGGAAAATTCCGTACGCCGAACCAGCCAGCAATGCAATTCCCAGAGACGACAATAGCATGGATCTTTTCATATCTTGGTATTAAGAAAGATTTCAGGATCTTTGAAAATCCCAGGTTCCACCTGTTTTATAGAAGTAAAACAATTTCGTTTCCTCTTTAACGGTAGTTTGCTTTTTATAAAAATCATTCACAACAATCTTATAGGTAAGATTTACTGGAAATGATGATACAAGAACTGGTTTTGAAGCCGGGCTCTTTTTTATTTTTGCCGACCTCACCGGAAGATAGCGGATCCCGCCATATTCGATACAAATATCTTCCTGTCTGATCCATGGCTCAAGACCCTGGACCGGGAACCGCGTCTGAAAAACCCGGATAATATCATTCACGCCGGGGGCGCCATTGACGGCCTTTCCATTAACCGCGGGACTGGAACCTGTGCATGAATACCGGCCTGTAAAGTTTTTGTCAACCTCACCTACAACCACTGGCTGGCGGTATACAATTTCTGTCTTTTGAGATCTGGTTTCATGCACCTGCAACTCATAAATTCCCGGCTGGTAAATTGGCTTTAAGGTAACTGAACCCGACAGGTTTGTAAAATCACTGCTGATGTTTGCAAGGTATTTTTCGCCCGGTCTTGAAATGGAAATATTGTAATAGTCGGCTTTGCTTACCGGCCTGAACTGGTAATGAATAAGAATGGGCTCATCAACCTGCAGCTTGGAACTGCTGAGGCTGAATTCCGTTTGCAGTTCTCCCGGCTCTATAACAGGGAGGGGCGCGGGTGATGCCGGCTCCGTTTTAGGCCGGCGGACAACCATACTATCTGCGGGCTGGGCTTGTTTTTTGATTTCTGGCGGTGTCGGATTTACGCCGCGAAAAGATGTTCGAATCAGCGACCTGGGTTTACTGTCGCTGATATCCGTATAAGAATAAACAACGATATTGTAGATGCCAGCTTTTGTGATGGGCTTCAGTTGCACCGAACCTGCCGGAAGCAGGCTTATATTTTTTGAATCGTGAAAATCGCCCCCGTTCCCAAAAAGGAAGACCATAAAAAACTGGTTGGGACTTCCTTTTTGTAAACCGGAATAATTTATCGTTATCGGTTCGTTGATCGGTTGATTTTGTTTGGCAGCCGAAGCTTTTTGGGCCAGGGCTGCAGAAACAGAACTCAAACTCATGAAGATCAAAAAGCAGATTCGGGCGATCATTTGCGGCAGATTAGGTTTCCGGATATAAACTTACGAAACCATCCGCTATTCACCGTTTATCCTAATAGCCCGCGTTTTGCTGACCCCTGATATTTTCATTCACATCGAGTTCCTGTTGCGGGATCGGGAAGATCCGGCGCGACTGATTCACTTCAATAGGAAAGGGCGTGAATGGAAACTGAGATTTGATATGATTTTCTATTGGAAGATTTAATCGCTGCAGATCAAAAAAACGATGGCCTTCAAAAGCAAGTTCCTTTCTGCGTTCGTTTAAAATATCCGCTTTCAACTGCTCACCCGAAGAATTATAGCCTGCGAACCCGGGTACCCGGTTTTCCATCAATTCATTCAGCCAAAGTCTGGCATTTCCATCATCGTTCAACATAGCGTACGCTTCCGCCAGAGTCAATATTACATCTGCGAACCGCAATACCTTTGTATCATCCTTTTCAGTTGCATTGGTTGCATTCGAATATTTATTATTCTGGTAGATGGTATTGCCGGAGGCGTTCGATACCAGGATAACATCGCGCCGAACATCGTTCGCGCTGTACTTGCTGTAAAGATCGTTGGTAACATAGAGGTCACCATATCCAAATCCGGAGGGATCATAAAAATTTCCCAGCGAATTGGTACCCAAATGCGAGGTTCCATCACTGGCAATTTCAAAAATGGTTTCCACCCGATCAGTGCGATTGGTAGGATCTGCCCAATAGCCCACATATGC
>JAEZAY010000427.1 GCA_023427575.1 Bacteroidota bacterium
CTGAGTCTTGAAGGAGCCGATTCGCTGATAGATATATCCTATCTGCACAGGGCGTATGAATATGGGCTCCGGGCGCTGGGGCTTTCTCATTTCGGCCCCGGCCGTTATGCTCCCGGTACAAAAATGCAGGGAGAAATTACCAGTGATGGAATTGCTTTGCTTAAAGAAATGTCTTCATTAAAAATGATCCTGGATGTTACGCATCTGACGGATGAAGGTTTTTATCAGGTAATGGAATTGTATGATGGCCCCATCTGGTCGAGTCATTCCAATGTTCGTAAAATAGTGCCAAACCAGCGCCAGCTAACCGATCACCAGATAAAATGCCTGATAGAAAGAGGAGCCATTATCGGCGGCATGCTCGATTGCTGGGCAATGGATATCCGCTTTATTGATACCGTTTCCGACCCCTGGCAACTCGATATCAAACTGGAACATCTGGTAGATCATTGGGATCATATTTGCCAGATCGCCGGAAACAGTTTACATATAGGAATCGGAAGCGATCTTGATGGAATATTTGGTACCGAACAATCGCCCTGGGATCTGAATACGATTGCCGATCTTCAGAAGTACAAAACCATCCTTTTGAAAAGAGGATATTCGGATCAGGATATTGAAAACATTTTTCATGGAAACTGGTTACGGTTTATCCGAAACGCCTGGCGCTAAAATCTTAAAAAACGGAACAATGGCTCAGACATTTCAGGCGGGTGCTTCAAAAACGGATATTACACCCCCGTTGGGCACTCTTATCAATGGCGATTTTGTAACTCATTATGCAACGCGGATCCACGATCACCTTTATTCTAAAGCCCTTGTATTAAGCAATGCGCAAACCACCATTATTATTGTGATGGTTGACATTTGTGCGATGGACAGGGATTTTTTAGATGAGGTCAAATATAAAATTCACGCAGATACATCGATACCCGTCGAAAACATTCTGATAGCCAGCACGCACACCCATTTTGGCGGGTCTATCGTCGATTTGCTGGTTGGAGCGGCTGATCTTTCATACCGGAAAATACTGGGAAAGCGGATTGTGGAATCTGTGTTGCAGGCGCTCCGTAACATTCGTCCGGCAAAGATTGGGTTTGCATTTACAGATGTTCCGGAACATGTAATGTGTAGAAGGTATTATATGAAGCCCGGTTATGCTGCAAGAAATCCGGTAACGGGAGGCCTTGATCTTATAAAAACCAATCCGGCTGGTGATGAACAGGAAATTGAAAAAGTCTCAACAACAGTGGATGCCGGCCTGGGCTTATTTGCCGTAAAAGGGGTTGACGACAAGTGGATATCTGTACTTGGTAACTATTCAATGCATTATGTGGGCGACTGCGAAAATGGAACGATCACAGCCGATTATTTCGGGGTGTTTTCGAAACAGATTGCGAAGCTTTTAAATGCCGGTGAAGAATTTGTAGGGATGATGAGCAACGGCACAAGCGGAGAAGTAAATGTTTGGGATTTCCTGAACCGCAATAAATACCCTTCCGGATTTCACGAAAAAACAGCGCTGATCGGAACGGAGCTGGCGGAAAAAGCGGCTCTGGTTTTAAACGATCTGAACTTTGATTCCAATCCGGTTCTGGCTTCGCTATTTCAGTTGAAGGAGCTCCGCCTGCGAAAGCCCAATCATGAGGAACTGGAAGCAGCAAAACGAATAGTGTCTGCCGCAAGATTTGAAGCTCTCGAGGTAAACCATGAAGGGTACGAAGGATTGGTTAAAGTATATGCAAGAGAACAGATTTTATTGAACGAATATCCGGATTCAAAAATGTTCTCCATTCAGGCTTTACGGATTGGTGATGGAGTCATAGGCGGATTAGGAGGGGAGTTTTTTTCTGAAACGGGATTAAAACTGAAAAAAGAATCCGGAGCTTCAAACTATTTTACGATATGTATGGCCAACGATTATGTTGGCTATGTGCCGCCAGCCCATGAGATCGAAAAGGGCGGATATGAAACCTGGAGGTGCCGGACCAGCCACCTGGCTGCAGAATCGGAATCGATTGTCCGAAACACATTAAAAAGTATGATTGAAAGTCTGGCAAAACCAGCTCATTCCTGACGGATTTCGTTTGGAGTTTTATTTCAGGCCGATTAATATTTCAAAATTTTATCCGGGCATTTTGATGGGCAGAAAGGCTTGTTAAACGCTTAGCCTTAACCAATCCTATATGTCGATAAGTGAGAAGGAACTGCCGGTGTGCCACCTATTGTTCCTGGGATAAAAGAAAGTAAAAATTGAAAAATAGTATTAAGAATATAAATAAAAGTAGAAGGGAGTGATAGGTACTAAAATTAGATTTGGAAAAACATTTTGATTTCTGATCCAATACTGAAAATACCGTTTTATCATCTCGTTTATAATTAAGACAGGGCACATAAAAAAAGCATTTAAGTTAACTCCACCAAAAACTACATTATGCGTTATGCACAAAAATTGAAAGGTTCGATTGCCGGTTTACATCGATTTAGCAATCTGAAATTGTTGAGAAAATCGTGGGCTCTGGTAATTTGTCTGCAATTATTCTGTTATGTTTCTTTTTCACAGAATGTTATTACCGGCAGGGTTACCGGACTTAATGGAGAACCTCTTGCAGGGGCAACCGTGAAAATGAAAGGGTCGAATGTGGGAACCAATACCGATGACAATGGCCGATACTCCATTTCAGCCGCTGGAAATGGAACTCTGGAATTCAGTTTCATCGGATATGTGACCCAGGAAGCCCGGGTTGACGGAAAGCAGGTTATCGATGTAATCCTTTTACTTGAAGATTCAGACAATAGTCTGAAAGACGTGGTAGTGGTAGGCTATGGAAGGCAGTCAAGAGAGGCGGTTACTACATCAATTACAAAACTTGATAATAAAGTACTGGAAAACGTGCCATTTTCAAACCTCGCATCTGCAATGCAGGGCACACTTTCGGGAGTCAGGGTGCAAAGCATTTCCGGTCAGCCAGGCTCTGCGCCCCGGGTAATTGTCAGAGGCGGCACCTCAATAAACAATCCAAACGGCGCATCGCCGCTTTACATTATTGATGGAGTTATCCGGCCTCAAATAAATGATGTTTCGCCAGATGATATCGAAAGTCTTCAGGTACTGAAAGACGCCGCTTCAACCGCAATCTATGGTGCCCGGGGTTCGAATGGAGTTGTGATAATTACAACGAAGTCTGGACGGGCAGGTGTTGCCAGAGTTAATTACTCATATGATCTGACATTTTCCGAAGTAGGAAAAAAATACGACTTATTGAACGCGCGGGATTATATAACTGCTCATCGGCTCGCTGTATTCCGGGCGCCTAAATTCGGTGATGCCTCCGATCGGTTAAGGCTGCCGGCAGGATTTGGTACAGGCAATGATCTTACGAATAACACCGCTTTTACATTGCAATATCTGAGTCCGGAAAACGAACATAAACTAAATGAAGGCTGGCAAAGTATGCCTGATCCTGCAGATCCAACCAAAACGCTGATTTTTGATGATAATAATTTTCAGGATCTTACTTATCAAACCGGAGTTTCCCACAATCATCATATCTCGGTTTCAGGGGGCACAGACAAGGCCAAGTTCCATGCAGGAATCGGATATCTTGACAACCAGGGTACGGTAATAACAACAAAATACAAAAGGCTCAGCTTCGACCTAAATGGGGAGTTAAAGGTGAAGGATAATTTGAGCTTTTTCGGTCGGGTAATGTATTCAAATTCCCAGCAGAATAATTCTCCGGCAACAACAGCGGAAACATTTTACCGGTCGGCAGGTCTTGCACCGACTGCCAAACTGTATTTCGAAGATGGCACCCTGGCCCCGGGCACAAATTCGGGAATTGGAAACCCGCTGTATTTCATGACCAATCGCCTGAATCAAAATTCTACCGACAATCTAACATTATCGGTAGGATCAAACTGGCAAATATTACCAGGATTATCTTTTGATCCCCAGGTTTCGATATTTAATGTGTCTACCGATGCTTACAGTTTCACACCCGGTTTTTGGAACGGACCCCTGGCATTTGTAGATTCAAGAAATGCGAACGGAAGCAACTACCGGTGGCGCCAAATGCAGGGAGATGCAGTACTTACTTACAATAAAAATGTTTCCGACCATCACTTCGATGTTAAAGCCGGCTTTTCATATTATGGCCGGGAAGAATCAAGACTCAGCGCCAGCGGCAGAGGGGCTTCCACTGATCTGATCCCTACTTTAAATGCTTCCGGCGAAGCACCGGCAGTAAGCAGTTCTATTTCTGACCAAACGATTGTAGGTTATTTTTCAAGGCTGAACTATGATTACAATCAGAAGTATCTATTCTCCATGAGTGCCCGCTATGATGGGGCCTCAAACCTGGGTGAAAATCACAAATGGGGCTTTTTCCCCGGTGTTTCAATAGGATGGAACCTTCATAAAGAGGATTTTTGGATGGATATGCCCGAGCAGATTTCCCGTTTAAAACTCAGAGCCAGCTATGGAGTGAATGGAAACATTAGCGGCTTGTCGGATTTTCAATCCCAGGGTGCTTACGGTGTCGGCGCCAGATATGGAGGAGCAGCGGCAATCCAGAATACGATTATCCCGAATCCTGATTTAAAATGGGAGCAATCGAAAACCTTTGACATTGGCGCCGATTTTGGATTGTTTAATGATCGGGTAACCGTTTTGGTTGATTATTTTAGCCGGGTAACCGATAATCTGATCACCAGTCTCGCACTGCCCCGTTCAACTGGGTTCACCAGTATATTAACGAATCTTGGAAGTCTGGAAAACAAAGGGATTGAACTGGAATTAAACGCAAATCTGCTTTCACCTGCATCCGACTTCCAATGGAATATTTCCTTTAACGCTTCTCGAATTAAAAATAAAATTTTAAGCCTGCCTCCAAATGGAACAAAAAACAACCGTGTAGGTGGTGATCTTATCTGGAATCCTGCTACAAAAGATTATGATTGGGCAGGTGGATTACAGGAAGGCGGTACTCTCGGCGATATGTATTCCTTAAAACAAATTGGAATTTATGCAACAGATGCGGCAGCAGCTTCCGCCCCGGTGTACACTTATATTGTAGGAGCCGACAAAACAAAATTCGGCGGCGATACCGAGTGGCTGGATAGCGATGGCAATAACGTGATAGACAGTCGCGACCAGGTATACATGGGCAATATCTATCCAAAATGGACAGGCGGGGTTAGTAATTCATTCAGTTACAAAAATTTCAATCTATATGTTCGTATGGATTATACAACTGGCCATACAATATTCAACTACGGTCGTTTATTCCTTGAAATGAATGGATATGCAGATGGAAATCTTACCCAGCGGAAATGGGATAACATGTGGAGAGAGCAGGGCGATATTGCGCAGTATTCCAGATTCTACTGGGGTGGCGAACGCGTACAGCGAAACAATTTTATGGGAGTTACCGATCGGGGAAATTCACTTTATTATGAGTCGGGGAACTTCCTCTGCGTCAGAGAACTTACATTAAGTTATACCATACCCTCGCAAATTCTCAAAAAATGGAAGATTCAAAACTTACGCTTTAACGTAACAGGTAATAACATACATTATTTCACAAAATATTCCGGACTGAATCCTGAAGAAGGCGGAAAAGATGACGGCAGATACCCAATGCCAAAGAATATCATATTCAGCGCCAATATTACTTTATAAAAAAAGAAAACATATGAAACTGTTGTTTAAAATTATTACTTGTTTTCTGGCAATGTTTATTGTCTCCTGCTCCAAAACCCTGGATGTAAAGCCAACCAGTGTAATTACCACAAATTCGTTTTGGAAAACAGAAAATGACACCAAAGGCGCATTAAACGGAATGTATGTGGATCTCCGAAATGTTGCACAGGATATCTTTATGCAGGGTGAGCAGAGAAGTGAATTATATACCGGTGGGGTATATGGATCGGGCACATGGAACCTGTATCAAAATTCAATGACTCCCGACGTTCCCCACCATGCCGACTGGTTTGGTTACTATAAAGTTATTAACGCGGCCAATCAGATGCTAAAATATGTTCCCGGCATTCCTTTTAAGTCGGAAGATGTTAGAAACGATATCCTGGCTCAGGCTTATAC
>JAEZAY010000441.1 GCA_023427575.1 Bacteroidota bacterium
CCTCCGTCCGTTTCAATTTAAATATTAGCAAATTTCCACATTATCGCATCTGCACATTAATCTGCCATCCGTTTCAATTTTCTTAACGGATTTCTTCCGGGGCCCAGGAAATACATTTTACCCGGACACCAATGTTAAAATATTAAGCAGTTTTAAAAGTTTTGAAAAACCAGCTTATCAACGAAGCGGGATCGGCGCCCCGGTAAATATCGCCGTTTTAACTTAAGAAAAAGGATGGAAACTGAAATTCGATTTTAATATAAGTTGGAATACCATTGGGATAACCAATAATAAACGATGCCGTTCCGGACTTATCCGAAACGGCATCGAGATCAAATTTTCGGTTAGAACCGGGTGGAAATGGTTACTCCAAAGGTTTTGGGGTCGGCCAAATGCACCGCGCCAAAATCATATGAGTAATCCACGTACAATTCGTCGCCAATATTACGCATCCAGAAGAACAGGTCGCCGTATTTGGTGGAAATCCCTGCTTTCGCATTCAACAGATTAAATGCATCCTGGCTTATATTATTCATCAAATCGAAATATTGTTTGCCAACAACAAACCATTCGCCTCTCACTATCAGTTGCAGCCTGTGGCGCGCGCTTAATTCAAACCCCTTTTGTGCCGCCAGCATGGAGGTAAATTGCGGAGTAAAGATCTGCTTCTTGCCATCCAGATTAACTTCCGTTCCTTCCTGCGCAACTTTTAAATTGGTATACTTCGCATCTGTATAACCAAAATTATAATCGATCGAAAAACTCCTGACCGGGGTTGCGGAAACTTCCAGTTCAAACCCTTTACTATTCAGTTCGCCGGCATTCCGGGTGATGGTAATCGCATCTGGAAGCACCAGCGTTGGAACCTGGGCCTGTGTTACGGATGTGTAAAACAGGGTTGCGTTCAAACGCAGCTTGTTTTCAAGAAAAGTATTCTTCACACCCAATTCTACATTGTTGCTGTATTCCGGATCGTACTCATATAATGGTGGCACGGAAGGATCTGAACCCAACTGGGTTAAACCGCCGGCCCGGTAGCCCCTGGTATACATCAGGTATGCATTGGTGTTAGCTGTTGCCTTGTACTGCAATCCAAGTTTAGGACTGATCGCATTGAAGTTGGCCTTGCCGGCTGTTTCAGGAAATATGATCATCGGCTGCGGATCGGGATCTTTCTGATATTCTCCCTGCACCGTCAGCTCCTTCCATTCATTATCGTAACGGATACCTCCAATTACATCGAGCTTATCGTTGATCGCAAATGCCGCCTGTCCAAAAAATGCCAGCCCGGAACTAACAAGGCTATTGTTGTTAATGGTGGCGAAATTTATATCCGGAATTCCAAACAGGCCTGCATCCGCACCAAACCGGGTTGCCTGCCGGGTAGGGTTATTCTGGTGGAAAAAATAAGTTCCCGCTGTCCACTTCAGCCTTGAATCTGCCGAAGCAGGAGACGAAAACCGGAATTCCTGCGTAAACACTTTTACATTGTTCCAGTCTTTTCCGTAATCATTGATGATTGTTACGATATCAGCGGGTGAAAAATCTCCATCAATGGGATCCATATAGTACCGGTGATTCGTTTGGTATGCCGTCAAAGAATTAAAATTGATCTTATTACCGGAATGGTTAACCGATAATGAAGCATTCATGCTGTTATCGATCATGGTAGTAGTGGCGTTCTGACTCAGCTTGAACGGATTTGCCATCGCTTCTTCCATTCCATTTATCAGTGTAAAGGGGCCATTGTTCCGGTTGTTATGATGTTTAAAATTGGCGGTAATTGTCCAGCTCGCTGCCGGCAGGTATTTTAAATAGTAATTTCCCGTACCACTGCGCTGCTTGTCGAATTTTGTATTGTTGAATTCATTGGTATAAATCCCGCCGTTCTGATTATACATCCCTGCCACACCCAGGTAAAGTTTATTTTTAACCAGGGGCGTACGAACTCCGGCAGTATACCGCTGGCGCCCATAGTTGCCCAGATGAGCTTCCGCAAATCCACTGGTGCGGTTTGAAGGTTGCTTTGTGATGATATTTATTACACCACCCATCGTGTTTCGTCCATATAAAGTACCCTGAGGTCCTCTTAACACTTCAATCCTTTCAATATCGATCAGCTCCGGAATATAGGTATCCAGATTGAATTGATTCACGCCATCGATATAGGTTGCGACAGCCGGATCATAGGAGGTGGATGTGATTCCTCTTACCGAAGTAACGTTGCGGTTATCGCCGGGATTTGATGAATACAGGTTTGGTACGATGGCAGTGAGTTCGCGGGCATTCCACAATCGGTATTCCTGCACTTTCCGCGAAGAGATTGCTGAAACCGAAAGCGGAACCTGCTGTAAAAGCTCTTCCCTTTTTTGTGCTGTAATAACCACCGCATCCAGCTCTTTTGCATACTGGTCCATCCGCACATCCAGCGACAATGAACCGTTCACTGTAACCTGATACGATTTGGAGGGAAATCCGTCGGCGCTCACTTCCGCCTCATAAATGCCTTCCGGCAGGGCGGGAATTTCATAGTCGCCGTTTTTATCGGCTACTGCCTGCAGGTTGGTGTTAAGAATTTTTACGCTGGCATTGGGCACCGATTTTCCCGACTGATCGGTAATTTTCCCGGAAACCTTAAATCCTGCCTGGGCAATCAGCATACTGTTAAGCATCACTAGAAAAAATGCCGTCAATACGAAACGAATCATAGCTCTATTTTATAATTTGGTTTTCAGATGCAAAGTTACAGGTCCCGCTAATCGGGCAGTTTTATTTTAAATTGATTGTTGCGATTTCCATTTTTTTAAATTCCTTCTGAACGCGTACAGATTATAGTCAGCCCCGGTGAAACTTCCCGTCTCCAGCGGATCGTCTCCTTTTTTTAGATTCGACGCAGACCTTAATATTGCCGCCGTAAAACCCAATGAATCGAGGTCTTTCTTCCCGGCCGGCCCCGGTTCTCCACCATTAAAAGCAACAAATTGAACGGGATGGTTGATGAATTTTTCAAGGGTTTCTTTTTCCCGCTTCAGTAATATATCCATTGGAATGGTATGGCCGGGAGTCCAGGATGATTTTAATCCGATTTCAAACAACCTGTTTCTGCCAATCTCTTCTATCTGGCTCTGGTCCATCCTCTTGTATAAACTTTTATCGCGCTGAACGATGCTGCTTTGCGCCTGGATCTGGGTAAGAATCGCCCTTCGTTCGGGGGAATCAAGATTCACCATCTTCTTGAACAGCATCTGAAACAATTCCGTGCGCAAGTTGACCGGTTTGTCGGAGATCGTCCAGCCGCCGTATTGTTTTTTTATATTATCGGTTAGAACTGTTTCCCTTGCCACTTCAAATTCAATTTTTTCACCGGCGACTGAAACCCGTACAATGGGGGGAAGATGACGTGAAAATAAAATCAGTCTTTCCAGTTCGTCATACCAAAACAACTGGTCGGGGGCGCTCAATTCCGGGTCGATAAAAAAAACGGCGGGAATGTTTAGCTTTTCGAGAATAGGCCGAACGAGATCGTAATCATCGGCATATCCGGAATCAAAACAAAGGGCGACAGATTTGTTTCGCAGCTTTCCGGCTTTTAGATCATCAACCAGTTGCCTCAGCGGAACCGGTTTCCATTCACCTGCAAGCACTTCCAGATGCATTTCGAGGATTTTTGCCGACACGGAACCGGGCCAGATCCCGGGATCCTGTTTTGAAGCACGGCCATAACGCAAGACTATGG
>JAEZAY010000469.1 GCA_023427575.1 Bacteroidota bacterium
GTGACTTGTTTTTATTTAGCCGGAAGTTTCAATTTTTAGGATTTATTCCGCAGCCCGATTTTTTTGCTCCACTTTTTTTCTAAAAAAAAGTGGAAGGGGTCATTTACGAAAACTGCTCGTAACCTACTGTCGATACACGTTTCAGGTAAATTAAAAATTAATAACCGGACACCAATGATCTTAAGATGAATGCCTGCACAGTGTTATGGCAAGACTTCTATTTTTGGTAGAACTTTGATTTCGCTCACCCCTTTATGTGATAATAATCAGCCGTTTAAAATGACAGTGCAATGACACAAAAATTAGCCTTCACCAAGAACTGCCAGTAAATTTGTGCTCCGAAACCTAAAGTAAGAACGTGGGATCAAACTTGCAGGATATATCTAAATTTTTTGTTGCCGGGATTAACTATAAAAAAACCGATGCATCCATCCGGGGCGAATTTGCGATTAACGATCAGCAATATGCTTCCATTCTTCAGGCTTCTGCTTTATCCGGAATAAAGGAATTGTTCATATTGTCAACCTGTAACCGCACCGAAATCTATGGTTTCGCTCAATCTTCTGAGATCCTGATTGAGCTTTTATGCGGTCAGACAGAAGGCGATCGGAAGACCTTCGATTCCCTTTGTTATATTAAAAATGGCATGGAAGCCATTCAGCATTTGTATAATGTTGGCGCCGGACTCGATTCCCAGATCCTCGGTGATTATGAGATCATCGGGCAAATCAAGATAGCGGTAAAGTTTGCGAAAGAATATGGCTTTATAGGATCTTACCTTGAAAGACTGGTAAACTCGGTTATCCAGGCTTCAAAAAATATAAAGAATCAAACCGATCTCAGTGGCGGAACCGTTTCGGTTTCCTTTGCGGCAGTTCAGTATATCCGCGAAAAAGTTATAGATATCCCGTCAAAAAGTATATTGTTGGTAGGAACCGGGAAGATCGGACGTAATACCTGCAAAAATATTATCGATTACCTCGAAACAGATAATATTACCCTTATCAACCGAACTCCTGAAAAGGCCCGGCAGCTGGCTACGGAACTTCAGCTTAATTATGTTCCTGCTGAATTTCTGACGGCCGAAATCAAAAAGGCTGATATTATCCTGGTAGCTACCAATTCGGATAAACCAACCATCCTGAAATCGCATCTGCAGGGCGGTGGACCCAAACTTATTATTGATCTTTCGATTCCCTATAACGTGGAAGCAGCTGCGATCGAACTCGAAAATATCAGTTTGGTGAACGTGGACGAATTGTCGCGGTTGAAAGACGAAACGCTTCAAAAAAGGCAGGCGGAAGTACCCCGGGCAAAATCCATTATTCAGGAACATATCCGGGAATTCCTGGAATGGCACGATATGCGCAAACATGTTCCGGTATTAAGAGCAGTTAAATTAAAATTGCAGGAAATTCATTCCGATCCTTTCTTTTATAAAACGATTTCCACGCAACCTTCATTTCTATCGGTTCCCTGCGATCAGGAGAAGATTCAGAAAGTAATCAACGGAATGGCCCTTAAAATGCGTCAGCAGAATCAACGCGGATGTCATTATATTGAGGCTATCAACGAATTTATGGCTCCTCCGGCAGCCAATTAATCTAAACATGCAGAAGATAATACGTATAGGCACCAGGGAAAGTCAACTGGCTGTTTGGCAAGCCAGTTTGGTAAAGTCTCAGCTGGAATCGAAGGGGTTCGGAGCTGAACTGGTCTACATAAAAAGCGAAGGCGATATAGATCTGTCTACTCCATTGTATGAAATGGGTGTTCAGGGAATTTTTACCCGCAGCCTCGATATTGCTCTGCTGGGTAACCGGATTGATCTTGCGGTACATTCGATGAAAGATGTACCTACCCAGCTACCGGATGGAATCCAACAGGCGGCCGTGCTGAAACGTGGACCAATACACGATTTACTGGTATTTAAGAATAATGCCGATTTCCTGGCTGCGCATGAGGGGATTGCCGATATCGCCACAAGCAGTATTCGCCGCAAGGCCCAATGGCTTCATCGTTATCCCCGGCACCGGATTCATAATCTGAGAGGGAATGTGAATACCAGGCTTAAAAAGCTGCATGCCGAAAACTGGAATGCAGCCATATTCGCATTGGCCGGCCTTGAAAGAATTGGACTAAGACCAGAAACAAGCCTTGTTCTCGACTGGATGTTGCCGGCTCCGGCACAGGGCGCCATAATGGTTGCCTGCCGCAGCAGCGATGAAGCCGTTTTTGAAGCTGCCAATACCCTTAATGATCCGGAAACAGCGCTCTGCACGAAAGCGGAAAGAGATTTTCTCCGTACTCTGATGGGAGGATGTTCCACCCCGATCAGTGCATACGCCTCGATTGAATCGGGGGTGCTGAAATTTAAAGGCAGCATACTTTCCACAGACGGAAAACAGATTGCAGAAATCGAAACCGGCGGAAATCCGGATGCGAGTACGGAAATCGGAAAGAAAGCAGCATTTGAATTACTCGCTAATGGCGGAAAGGCGATCGCCGACAGTATGAAATGAATAACAGTAAAGTAAAAATTATTTGCACCCGGGCAATCGATCAGCCACTTGTAGACCAGGCTGCGGCCGATGGTATTGAGATCGTTACCATCCCTTTCATTAAGATTGAACCACTGAATACAGAGGCTGTTATATCCGGTGTTGAGATGGCGGCTAAACAGAAATCGCCGGTAATTTTTACAAGCCGTCATGCTGTAGAAACGGTTATTTCAATTTTAAATGGATATAAACCGGATTGGAAAATTTTCTGTATCAGCCCGGCTACATCCGAACTGGTAAAAACTTATTTCGGGGAAGAACAAATAGCTGCCACCGCGCATTATGGTTCAATACTTGCCCGGGCAATTATTGAATCTGGAGTGAAAGAGGTCATTTTCTTTAGCGGTGATATCCGGCGCGATGAAATTCCTGCGCTATTGTCAAAAGCAGGTATTCATCTAACTGAGATTACGGTTTACAGAACCCTCGAAACGCCGGTAGCGCTTAACACAGCCTTCGATGGTTCTGCATTATTCAGTCCAAGTGCCGCGAAAAGTTTTTTCAGCGCCGGCAATGATCCTTTAATATCAACTTATTTTGCCATTGGCAAAACCACGGCCGACGCGATCAGTTCATTCTCAGGAAAAGAGGTGATCTGTTCTGCAAAGCCGTTAGCGTCAGACCTGATCCAAACCATTATACAATTTTATAAAAACAGGGAAACCAGATCAGTTTCCTGAAAAATATTATGAGTACACTTAAGAATGACTTATTGTTAAGAGCCCTGAAAGGTGAAACATTACAAAGGCCGCCGGTATGGATGATGCGTCAGGCGGGAAGATATCTTCCCGACTATATGAAGCTGAAAGCAAAATACAGCTTTTTTGAACGTTGCCAGAAACCCGAGCTTGCCGCCGAAATCACCATTCAGCCCGTTGAGCAGGTGGGCGTTGATGCAGCGATCATATTCTCCGATATCCTGGTTGTACCGCAGGCGATGGGAATGGAAGTGCAGATGATTGAAGGAAAAGGTCCTTTATTACCGGATCCGGTAAAACATCTCAATGATCTTGATAAGCTCATCAAACCCGATGTAAATGAAACCCTGGGTTATGT
>JAEZAY010000458.1 GCA_023427575.1 Bacteroidota bacterium
GCTGTGACTTGTTTTTATTTAGCCGGGAGTTTCAATTTTTAGGATTTATTCCGGAGCCCGATTTTTTTGCTCCACTTTTTTTCTAAAGAGGAAGGGGTCATTTACAATGACTGCTCCGAATTCGCTATTGTTAAAGGCTTCGCGTGAATGGAAAATTATTAACCGGACACCAATGTATTTGTCTGCTGCCGGCTTCCGACATATAGACCAGGATCAGCTTCCCGATTTTTGTCTTGACAGGTCTGATTTCTATTTCCAGTTTTTTGAGAAATAAAATAAGTGGTGAAGGATGCTATTGCTCCAGTAATCTTTGTTATGAGCCCCGGGTCTTTCTGTGTAATCGTGCGGAATTTTTAATTCCAGTAGTTTTTTATGCAGATTCCGGTTCACTTCGATAAAAAAATCATCTACACCACAATCAATAACCAGCTTAATCTTTCCCGGCTCAATCTGATTTACGAGGTTGATAACCGTGTTGTTTTCCCAGTTTTCCCGGCAACAGCTGGTATCTCCAAGTGCCTTTTGTAAATCCCATTTATCGGGAAATGGCCTGAAATCCACACCGCCACAGATACTTCCTGCCTGCCCAAATGTTTCCGGATGCCGGATGGCCAGATACAGGGCTCCATGGCCGCCCATGCTTAATCCGGTAATTGCGCGCTTATCCCGGTCGGTTACCGTACGGTAATTCCCGTCTATGTATGCTACCAATTCTTTGCTGATGAAGGTTTCGTACCGGATCGAACTGTCAACCGGACTGTCGAAATACCAGCTTCCAAAACCGCCGTCGGGGCATACAAGGATCAGGTTTTCCCTGTCGGCCTGGCTGGCAACAGCAGGAGCATCGTTTACCCATTGCCGGTGGTTGCCGCTGTAGCCGTGTAGCATATATACAACAGGATACCTGTTTTTGTCTTTTTTCTTCTGGTACGAATCCGGGGTAATTATTATCACCTTTACGGCTTTGTTCATGGAAGCACTCTGAATGCTGACCGAATCAATGCGGGCTGCCCATCCAAACTGAACCATGGCAATCATGATCAAAAAAAGTACTCTTCTTTTCATTCAGTTTTTTTATATCGGATAAAAATAAGGCTTTGAATTTAATTTGAAATGATGTATATTCGATATCATAATGATATCAACCAAAACCATGTATATGCAAAAGATTCTTAAACCCGTTTCCGGCTTTTTAGCCCTTTTAGTTTCGCTGTTACTGTTTGCGCTTTCAGTTTACCTGTTTGTAATTGCAGCCAATGAAGAAAGCGGCAGCTATATTTTATATGGCGTTATTACTTTTTTCATTGCTTCCTTTATCTCGGCCGGCGTAATCATCGTAAATCCGAACCATTCAAGAGTTCTTACTTTTTTTGGTAAATATGTGGGAACCGTCAAGGAGAATGGATTGCTGTTTGTAAATCCCCTCTATAAAAAGCAGAAAATTTCCCTTCGTTCCGAAAATTTGGAAAGTGCCAAACTGAAGGTGAACGATAAAATGGGCAATCCCATTGAAATTGCAGCCGTAGTGGTTTGGAAGGTAGACGATACGTATAAAGCGGCATTTGAAGTGGAAGACTATACTCACTATGTAAAAGTTCAAAGCGAAGCCGCCGTCAGGCATCTGGCATTGAGCTGCTCTTACGACCGGATGGAGGATGAAACCGCAGAAATCACCCTTCGTGAAGGAGGTGAAGCCGTTAATGGCATGCTTGAATCGGAATTGAATGAAAGGCTGGCGCCGGCCGGGATCATTGTTCAGGAGGCAAGGATCAGCCATCTGGCTTATGCTGCCGAAATTGCCGGAGCCATGTTGCAGCGCCAGCAGGCCACAGCCATTGTTGCTGCGAGAAGTAAGATCGTAGAAGGCGCCGTGGGAATGGTGGAGATGGCATTGGAAATGTTATCGCGAAAAGACATTGTATTGCTGGATGAAGAGAAAAAAGCAGCCATGGTTTCGAACCTGATGGTAGTGCTTTGTGGGGAAAAAGGCGCCACGCCCATTCTTAATACCGGAACATTATATCAATGATAAAAAAGAAAACCATCAGCGGAAATATTCTGTACCGGGAAGCTCAGCAGTACCGGCAAACCTGGATCTGGTTACTGTTTATTACCGGTGTTCTTGTGCAGTTGGTTATTCTATTCCAGAATCGTGATGAAATAAGCAATTCGGTTTCGTACAATCAGTTTCTGTTTTCGGTGATTGCCGTTCTGCTCTTTTCCGCAATAGGAGGATTAATCCTGTATCACCTGGAATTGGAAATCATAATTTCTGAAGATGGAATTTTTTACCGGTGGAAGCCTTTTATGGGGAACTATGTTTTCCGTCCGGTTAACAGTATTGTAGCAGTCAGGGTAATCCCTTTTCCCTGGTTTAGAAATACGCGAGGAAGACATCTGGGTCATGGCTCGATTCATGCCGTTGATTTTTCAAAAGGGGTCGAAATAAAATTCTCTGATGGAAAAACATTGTTTCTTGGTTCGCAAAAGCTAAAAAGACTCGAACAGGAGTTGAACCGGTTGATTGATCCTGATGAAATCCGTTTACCTGAAAAATCAAGATAGTGAGTCAGAAAAAATCTTTTGTATTACGTATAGACGAAGACCTGTATAAGCTGCTCGAGAAATGGGCCGCTGACGAATTCCGAAGTGTTAACGGGCAGATTGAGTGGCTGATTGACCGGGCGGTAAAAGAGGCGGGCCGGGCATCCAAACCCAAAACAAAAAAGAACTGAAGACGGATCTACAAACAAAGTTTCAGAATCAGGCATAAAAAAACACCAGGATTTCCCTGGTGTTTTTTTTATTTGCAAATACTATATTCAGAATCAGAACGATTTTTTATCGTTGGCTTTTTCCATGGCTTTTTGCATGGGGTTTATTCCGGTTGACTGCCCGCGTGATTGTTGTTTCATTTTAAACATCGTAAACTTCGAAGGCGCCGGGATATTGCCCCAGGTGTTGTTGCTTTCGTCGATATCGGCCGTTTCACGCATTGGATCCAGTTTAATGGATTGAACTTCCTTATCCTTCATAAATGTTTTGATCACCTTATTCTCGTTATACCGCCAAACCTGGGCAGCTATGCGGTCAACTTCTTTTGTTCCGTCTTTAAAAGTCCATTCGATGATCAATGGCATTACCAGTCCGCCTTTATTGCTGAAGGTAAGCTCATAAAAATGTTTGCTTTCGGCTTTTGCTTTTGTAGCTGCATCCATTGCTTCCACAAAGTTGGGAGCCGGAACATCATACAAAGTACTGTCGTAGGGCTCCAGGCCTCTGGCATATCTCCAGTAGAAATCGCGAAGGGTGGTGTCTACATCGGTCAGGAAGCGAATGTCTTTATCCTCGCGGTTACGGATCTTGGAAATATCTTCAAAAGAATTCAATTGTGGCTTTTCCACTCTTCTTTTGGTTTCACCTGTTCTGATCATAGGTTCTGAGTTCAGGTCGGGTTTGAAGTATTTCACGGAATCGAGTGAGATATCACAGGCATCGGTGCTATAGAACCATCCTCTCCAGAACCAGTCCAGATCTTCGCCACTGGCATCTTCCAGGGTGCGGAACAGGTCGGCAGGGGTTGGATGTTTAAAAGCCCAGCGTCTTGAATATTCTTTAAATGCATAATCAAACAATTCGCGGCCCATGATGGTTTCCCGAAGAATATTCAAACCCGTTGCCGGTTTTGAGTAAGCGTTTGGCCCAAAACCGATAATGTTTTCGGAATTGGTCATAATCGGCTCCAGTTGATCTTTCGGAAGCTTCATGTAATCGGTGATGGTAAAAGCGGGACCGCGGCGGGAGGGGAATTTATTGTCCCAAAGCTCTTCGGTCAGGTATTCCAGAAAAGTATTTAAGCCCTCGTCCATCCAGGTCCACTGCCGCTCATCGCTGTTCACGATCATGGGGAAGAAATTATGTCCCACTTCGTGAATAATTACTCCAATCATTCCGTATTTGGTAGACTCACTGTATGAACCATCTGGTAATGTTCTGCCATAGTTAAAGCAGATCATCGGATATTCCATTCCATTGGTTGCCTCCACGCTCTGCGCTACCGGGTAAGGGTAAGGGAAAGTAAATTTGGAATAAACCTGAACGGTATGAGCAACCGCCTTTGTAGAAAAAGGCCGGTAAAGACCGTAAGCTTCTTTTGCATAGAAGCTCATACA
>JAEZAY010000474.1 GCA_023427575.1 Bacteroidota bacterium
CTGTCCGGGTAAAATGTATTTCCCCGGGCCTCGGAAGAAATCCGTTAAGAAAATTGAAACGGACGGCGGTGATAATGTGCGAATGTGCCAATGTGGAAATGTGATAATTTGATAATGTGATAATGTGATAATGTGCGAATCACTGCTGTCTGGGTAAAATGTATTTCCCCGGGCCTCGGAAGTTTCAATTTTTAGGATTTATTCCGGAGCCCGATTTTTTTGCTCCACTTTTTTTCTAAAAAAAAGTGGAAGGGGTCATTTACGAAAACTGCTCGTAAATTCCTGTTGATACAGATTTCAGGTAAATTGAAAATTATTAACCGGACACCAATGATCTGTAAAATTGCAGATTATTAATCCGGCGTTGAAAGATGTTTTCGTTATTTCTTCCCTTTCACTACCGAAATTAAAACATAAAGAATAAAGATCACCGGAATGGCCAGCCATTTCAATATCAATGCCGCCACCACTGACGCGATGATCAATATATAAGCATGCATGTTATTACGGAACGAAAAATCCCTGAACTTAAGCGCCATCAGCGGCAGGCGGCTAACCATCAGCCAGCTCAGTACAAAAATGATCGCGTATAAAACCCATTTGTTTAGGATTACCGGAGTTAAGCCAAAATAATTGTATAAAAGGATCAGCGGCAATGAAGCGATTACCAGTCCGGCGGCTGGTATGGGCACGCCCCGAAATCCGTGTTGCTGCGAATTATCGACGTTGAAGCGGGCCAGTCTGTATGCACCGGCGCAGGGGATCAGTACCGCGGGGATGAGCAGCCAGATCGAGGTGTCTAATGCGGTTTCTTCCTGAATATAGCTGATGCGCAAAAGCTGATATAAGATCAGTCCGGGTGCCACTCCGAAACTGACAATATCGGCCAGTGAATCCAGTTGTTTGCCCATCGCTGAGCTTGCGTTGAATAAACGTGCAACAAAACCGTCCAGGAAATCGATCACCGCAGCAATGGCGATAAAGACCGATCCGATCCAGATCTTTTCCGGTAGCTGCGCTACCCAGTTTCCTTCTTCACTGGTTGTAATCAGCGATTCACCGGTTTGAAGAATACAGATAATGGCAATAAAACCGGCAACCAGATTAAGAAGCGTAAACAGGTTTGGGATATGTTTCATAAGAATTAAATCAGGATGGAATTTATCAGCCCGAAAAGAATGCTGACAATTTAAGTGAAATATCTGAACCCTATTTCATGCGGGCTTCTATCTCTTCAATGGTGATTGGAATTTCCTTCATCAGATCAATGTTACCGGATTCGGTTATCCATACATTATTCTCTATCCGGATCCCCATTTGTTCTTCTTCAATATAAATTCCCGGCTCCACCGTTAGCAACATGCCTGCCTGTAAAGGTTCGTTCCGCGTACCCAGATCATGTACATCCAGTCCAAGATGATGCGAAATGCCATGATATAAATATTTGCGGTAAGCACGGTTCTCCTGATCTTCATTTTTTAAATCGGATTCAGAAAGAAGCCCGATCTTCAGAAACTCCCTGCCGGCCTGTACTCCCACCAGTTCTGTATATTCTTCCAGACTGATCCCCGGTTTTAAAAGTGATTTCGCATATGTATGCAGGTTAAGACATGCATTATAAACCTCCTTTTGCCTTTTCGAAAATTTCCCGTTTACCGGAACCGTGCGGGTGAGATCGGCATTGTATCCTCCGTATTCGGCGCCGAAATCCATCAGTACAAGTTCCCCATCTTTGCATTCCTGGTTGTTGGCTACATAATGGAGGGTTCTTGCGCGGTCGCCACTGGCAATGATGCTGCCATAAGCTTCGCCGGTGGCGCGCTGCGATAAAAAGGAATGGATGATCTCCGCTTCTATTTCGTATTCCATCACACCCGGACGAATAAATTTCAGAACTCGTTCAAAACTGTTTTTTGTAATCCGGATCGCTTCCTCCACCACTTCAATTTCCAGCGGCGATTTAATCGCCCGGAGTTCTTTCATAATCCGCGCCGAACGGGCATAGCGATGCAGCGGATAGCGCTCACGCAATTGTTTCGCATAACGATCATCTCTAACCGAAACGTAAACGGAGCGGCGGTCATTTTCATTTGAGTTGAGGTAAATGGTTTCGGCATAATGAATCCAGACCTGCAATTGCGGTTCGAGTACATCGAGCCAGATCACGGTAGAAATTCCGGAAATATTCCTGGCTTCCTCTGCTCTCAGTCTTTTTCCATCCCATTTTTCCTTTAGTTCATTGGGTCGGGTTAATACCAGCACCTCCCGAAACTTTGGATCCGGGTTATCCGGATTCAGGATCACCATGGTATTTTCCTGAACGATTCCACAGAGCCAGTAGAGATCCGAATTCTGCCTGAACTTATAAATGGAATCGCCGTTGGCGGGCAATTCGTCGTTACTGTTAAAAATGGCAATCGACTGTTTATCCATCCGCGAAATGAACCGGGCTCTGTTCCGGATAAATATCTCTTTGTTAAGAGGAAGGTATTTCATCCGGTAAAAATAGAGATTCAAATCTAAAATGGATTCCCACCATCCGGATTCACTCCTCAACCCGCCAGGGGTTGCAATACAAACCGGAGAATATTTTTCCCACGAACGTTTGTTAGTTATTAATTTATCCTTATTTTGCCATTCCTATTGAATAGAATTCAAAATATATAGGTGTTCGAACCTTATTTTTTTGATTTTATCTGAAACCCGGCGGATTGCCGGCAGAAATTTTTTGTTATGATGGAGCAAACCCTGGAATTGTCGCCTGCAGCATTGAAAAAAATTGGTCTTGACTTCTTCAATACCCTGCACTATCAATTACCGGCAGAAGAGTTGATTCAGGATACCCTTCGTCTTGGCCAGGGTAAGCTGGCCGATACCGGTGCTCTGGTGATCCGAACCGGAGAATTTACGGGAAGAACTCCGAAGGACAAATACACCGTTCAGGAACCGGAGACGGCCGAATTCATCGACTGGAACGAATTTAACATCCCCCTGGCGCCGGAAAATTTTGAGGCCATATTCAGCTCTGTTAATAAACATCTGGCCGATGTACCAGAGATCTGGGTGCAGGATTCTTATGCCTGCGCTGATAACAGGTATCGGCTGAACGTTCGGGTTGTAACAGAAAAACCCTGGATTGGTTTATTTGCCCAGAACATGTTCCTGCGGCCATCAGAGGAAGAGCTGGAACAGTACAATCCACACTGGCATATCATTGCACTGCCCGATTTAAAACTGGACCCGCAACGCCTTAATCTCCGTCAGAGCAATGCCTCTGTTATCAGCTTCAAACACCGGATGGTGCTAATTGCCGGGACCGGATATACAGGGGAAACCAAAAAAGCCATTTTTACCGTTCTCAACTACCTGCTTCCCCAAACCAGAAATGTATTGAGCATGCATTGTGCGGCCAATGTTGGTAAAAGCGGAGACACCGCCCTGTTTTTTGGCTTAAGCGGAACCGGCAAAACCACTTTAAGCGCAGATCCAAAACGGAGTCTGATTGGTGATGATGAACATGGATGGTCGGACGACAATATCTTCAATTTTGAAGGGGGCTGTTATGCCAAAACGATTGATCTCAGTGAACAAAAAGAACCGCAGATCTTCAATGCCATCCGCAACGGATCTTTGCTCGAGAACGCAGTTTTTTATCCCGGCACCAACCGGGTAAACTATTCCGACCGAACCATAACCGAAAATACCCGTGTTTCGTACCCTATATTTTTTATTGAAAATGCGTTGGAGAAATCTGTTGGCAGCATTCCCAAAAACATTTTTTTTCTGACCTGTGATGCTTACGGGATCTTGCCGCCCATGTCCCGGCTCAGTCCGGCACAGGCCATGTACCAGTTCATCTCCGGTTATACTGCGAAAATTCCGGGTACGGAAGCCGGAATCAGCGAACCCAAATCAACTTTCAGCGCTTGCTTTGGCGCTCCCTTCCTTCCCCTGCATCCGGGTAAATATGCTTCCATCCTGGGAGAAAAAATTAAAAAACACGGCGTGAAGGTTTGGATGATTAATACGGGCTGGACGGGCGGCGCTTATGGAACCGGGCACCGGATTGATTTGAATTATACAAGAGCAATGATCAGCGCTGTTTTGGACGGTAAAATGGACAATGCCATTTTTGTAACCCATCCATTGCTGGGTTTGGATATTCCACTCACCTGCCCTGGTGTTCCGTCCGAAATTCTTGATCCCCAAAATACCTGGAAAGATCCGGAGGCCTATGTAGAAAAAGCAAAAGAGCTGGCCTCGAGGTTCAAAACAAATTTTAAAAAATACGAAGATTCTGTATCGGAAGAAATCCGGCATGCGGGACCTCCACTGTAACTGATAACCGGCCTCTACCGATAACCCAATGGGTGTTTGCCAGGCTCCATCT
>JAEZAY010000487.1 GCA_023427575.1 Bacteroidota bacterium
CGGTATCATTTGCATTAAAGGCGGCTATAAAATGTTTTACCGGCAACCCGGATCTCCAGGACAGGATTCCTGCGCATAAATTGCCCATATTGCCACTGGGAACCGATATCACCGGATTCGATCTCCCCGCCCATTGTTTCCATGCAAAAAAATAGTATAGCTGTTGCGGTAGCCAGCGGGCTATATTGATCGAATTGGCAGAAGTCAGGAACTTTTCGCTGTTTAATTTTGTGTCGGTAAAAGCAAACTTGACCATCCGCTGGCAATCGTCAAAATTTCCTTTTACTTCCAGGGCGTGAATATTAGAACCCAGAGTTGTGAGTTGTTTTTCCTGAACGCTGCTCACTTTCCCCGAAGGATAAAGTATCACCACTTCCACGCCATCCACTCCAAGAAAACCATTGGCTACTGCCCCCCCTGTATCTCCGGAAGTAGCAACCAGAACAATGATCTTTTCACTGCGTTCGCGGGACAGATATCCAAGGCAGCGACTCATAAAGCGGGCGCCCACATCTTTAAAAGCCAGCGTTGGGCCATGAAACAATTCGAGCGAACAGATCCCATCGTGGATTTTAACCAATGGAAATTCGAAATTTACCGTTTCAGAAACGATCCGGAACAGTTCATGTTCAGGTATAGCATCGCCGACATAGGGTCGCATCACCTGGAACCCGATTTCCTCTTTAGAATCGGTTTTTATATGCTTACGCAGATATTCCGGAAACACCGGGATCACCTCGGGAAAATACAATCCCCTATCGGGTGCCTGGCCCTGGATGGCCGCTTCCTTAAAACTTACTGCCGGTGAATTTCCATTCGTACTGTAGTATCTCATTTTCGTATAATGATAAACGTTATTTATTGCGCAACCTGAACGCCATTTGGGTTTACCGACGTTACATAAATGCGGTAATCGATGCCTTCTCTTTCATATACCGCTTTCATTTCAGCCTCCACGGCTTTTGCGGTGGCCTTATCCTGGCTTAGCATAAAAATAGAGGGACCTGAACCACTGATCCCGCCGCCCAGTGAACCGGCTTCTTTGCATCTTGATTTCACTTCGTGAAAACCGGGAATCAGCACACTTCTTACCGGCTCAATGATCACATCCTCCAGCGATCTTCCGATCAGTGCATAATCATGTTGTAAAAATCCGGCGATCAATCCGGCAATATTTCCCCATTGGCGAATGGCATTTTTCAGCAATACTTCCTTACGCAGGATTTGACGCGCATCCGAAGTTTTTACTTCGATCTGGGGATGAACGGCAGTGATGTATAAAGGCGGAAAGTCAAGCGAGATTATGTCCAATGGAAAGATGGATCGGATCAGAGTGATCCCTCCATACACGCAGGGCGCGATATTGTCGGCATGTTTTACCCCCGATGCCAGCTTTTCTCCGGCCATCGCAAACCGAACCAGATCTTCTTTGGAGAACCGGTTTTCGAGCAGAATATTGGCCGCAACAACGGCGCCTGCCGATCCGGCTGCACTGGATCCCAGTCCGCTTCCCGGAAGGATATTCTTATGAACTACCAGGTCGAAGCCGATATTTTCCTTAACCTCATCCAGCAAGGCATAAAGCGCCGCCCCGGCTACATTTTTGTCAGCCTGTTCCGGGATCTTAAAACTATCGGTATGCCGGATATTAATTTCCCGCTTATCGGTTAACGTGAGTGTCATCTCATCGTAGGGTTCATTTAGGGCCATGCCCAGAATATCAAAGCCGCAAACCAGGTTTGCAACGGATGCCGGCGCATGTACGCGTATTGTTTTCATTGCTCGTTTTTAACCTTAACTTTTTGCCGCCCTGATTACATCCGCAAATACCCCGGAAGCAGTAACATCAGCGCCTGCACCCGCCCCTTTTACCACCAGGGGCTGATCGGGATAGCGGTCGGTATAAAACAGGACCACATTATCTTTTCCATATAAATGATAGAAATCGTGCTGGGCGGGGATATGCTGTAATCCCACCGATGCTTTTCCATCTTCGTAGCTGGCAACAAACTTCAGTTTAGCTCCCGATTCGGCCGCTTCATCATAAAGTTTTTTGAAATGAGCCTCATGTTTCTCCATCTCCTGGTAAAAATCATCCACCGATCCACTCATACAGGTCGCCGGCATAAAGGATTGATTGGAGATCTGATCCATTTCAAGATATGCTCCCGACTCACGGGCCAGGATCATTATCTTTCGCATCACATCAGTGCCGCCAAGATCCAGGCGCGGATCGGGTTCAGTATAGCCTTCCTCCTGGGCCTGCCTCACCACCGAAGCAAAAGATTTTTCACCATTGTAATTATTAAAGACAAAATTCAGCGTACCGCTGAGAACAGCCTGGATCTTACGCACCCGATCGCCGCTCCGGAGCAGATCATTCAGGGTTCCGATGACCGGCAAACCGGCACCCACATTTGTTTCAAACATGAACATGGCATTAAACTCACGGGCCAGATCTTTTAACTTCCGGTACTTTTCATAAGAAGAAGAACAGGCAATTTTGTTGCAGGCAACCACTGAGATGCTTTTCGCCAGAAAAGATGGATAGGTTTCAGCAACCTCCGCATTGGCGGTAATATCTACAAATACACTGTTTCGGAGGTTCCGGGCAGTGATCCGGTCTACAAACGCCTGCATGTTCATGGGCTCACCCCCCGCCTGCAGTTCTTCCTTCCAGTTGCCCAGATTTACTCCTTCCTGCGTAAACAGCATTTTCCGGCTATTGGCGATGCCTATAACGCGTACCTGTAAACGCAGATCGTCAAGAAGATACTGCTGCTGCTGTTTTAGCTGCGCCAGATACCTCGATCCCACATTGCCCAGGCCTGTAATGAACAGGTTCAGTTGCTTATACGTGGTTTCAAAAAATTCTTCATGCAGTACGTTTATTCCTTTCCGTACATCATTGGCGGAAATAACGGCTGAAATATTCCGCTCGGAAGATCCCTGTGCGATGGCCCGCACATTGATGCCGTTTCTGCCGAAAGCACTGAACATTTTACCCGAAACTCCCGGATGGCTTTTCATGTTATCGCCCACCAGCGCAACAACCGCCAGTCCTGTTTCCACAATCAGGGGATCCACTTTTCCGGCACTGATTTCCTGCGTGAACATTTTGTCAACCACTTCCTTTGCCTTTTCCGCATTGCCTTCTTCTACTCCCACACAAATACTATGTTCCGAAGAACCTTGCGTAATAAGCACCACGTTGATCTGTTCGGAGGCAAGGGCTTCAAATAATCTTTTTGAAAATCCCGGAATGCCCACCATTCCGCCGCCCTCCAGGCCCAACAGCGCGATGGTATTAATGGAAGAAATGCCACGAATGCTGCGCCCGTTTCCGGCAGACTGGTTATCAACCAAAGTACCCTCATCCTGCGGCCTGAATGTATTCAGTACTTTTAACGGAATGTTTTTTTGAAGCAGTGGCTGGATGGTTGGCGGATAAATAACCTTGGCACCAAAATGCGACAGTTCCATCGCTTCCTGATACGAGATATGCGGAACGATCCGGGCATTTTGCACGAAACGCGGATCGGCGGTCATAATGCCGGAAACATCGGTCCAGATTTCCACCAGATGCGCCTGAAGCGCCGCGCCGAGTATGGCTGCCGTATAATCTGATCCCCCCCTTCCAAGTGTGGTGGTCATTCCTTTCGCATCGGCGGCGATAAAGCCCGGCATAAGAAATAAAGAATCGGCAGACTGTTCAAAAAACGCGCGGATCAGGGAATTCGTTTCCGCAAAATGAACCGAGGCCTTTCCGGAACCGGAATCCGTTCTTATGAGCTCACGCGAGTCTTTCCAGACTGCTGGCAAACCAGCCGAAACCATTGCCAGCGCAATCAGTCTGGAAGATAAAATCTCGCCATAACTTACAATCCGGTCTTTGGTGCGCGGCGATAATTCGCCCAGCAGGTACACGCCGTTACAGATATCTTCAATTTCATTACACAAGGTTAGCACCTGGCTTAATACCGAGGATTGTTGTGAAACAGGGATCAGTTGCCGAACCAGATCGAGATGGCGCTGCTCAATTTGCTTTACAATTGTCTTGTATTCTTCGTTTCCACCCGAAGCAAGCGTAACGGCCTGCAGCAGGGAATCGGTGATACCGCCCAATGCGGATACCACCACTATGCTCCGATTTTTTTCTAGAGAGGAACGAACGATTGTTATTACTTTCTGGATATTATCTGCGTTTGATACAGAACTGCCTCCAAATTTTAAAACCTGCATATAGTATAATGAATGAAAAGATTAAAGTAGAATTGAAAACCCTGAAAGGTACAGCCGGAGCCCAGTGGATGATATGAGAATGTACAACCCTAACGGGTTGTAATAATGGTAATAATCGTATTCATGCCCGCGTAATTAGCGGAAGCAGAAACGGGCGTAATATGGGTGAATGTGTTTGTCACTTTCTAAAGAAAATCAAATATAGGTAAAAACTATTTAAAAAAATCTCCAAAATCATAGTTTATATAAAATGACTATTTTCAAGGCTGATTGCCTTCTGTTTCATACATTTTTTAAACCAACCGTTCATGGATCATTTGTCTTCGCGGGGATTGCAGTCGTTTAAGGATTCGGT
>JAEZAY010000506.1 GCA_023427575.1 Bacteroidota bacterium
GGTTTACTTTACGAATTCCTTCCGAGAGGTACTGAATGCGTTTGAGCACATTAATCACAATGAATCTGTGGCAAGGATCAGACTAAATTGTTTAGATTTTGCTTTTTTCCTAAGTTGCCTGGGTGAAACTTGTATCCGGATTTGTTCCACGTGGAACGATTCCATATGAATGAAGGTATTTGTCCTCCATTTGGGTCATTTCTTGTTTCTGTTCGGGGCTTAGGTCGGAATAACCGCAAAGATGTAATGCGCCGTGAAAAATGACGCGGTGCAATTCGGTCAATGTGTGAGTTTGATAGGTTGAGGCGTTTTCAATGACTCTTGGGTAGCTGATATAGATTTCGCCCTGAACGGGCTGGCCAGGTTCGGATAAGGGAAAGCTGATTATATCTGTCAGATAATCGTGCTGCAAAAAATCCTGGTTAATTTTCAACAAATATTCATCGGTACAAAAAACATAGGTCAAAGATTCCAGTTCCGTCCCCTCTTCCCCGAACATCCGGATTAAAAACCGTTTTAAATTTAAACGATTGGGGAGTTTAATTTTTATCCCGGATTCTATAAAACTGATTCGGGGCCTTGATGCTTTCTTTTTCATTTCCAAAATTCGTAAGGCGTTTAAAGAATACAAAACTACATTTGTTCTTTTATCATTATGAAGAGGTTATCACAAATAAGGCCAGGCCAAACCGTAAAGATCATTTCATTTGAAAGCAATGATCTTTTTCTGAAATTGATGGAAATGGGATGTGTGCCTGGGGAACAGGTGCGGGTTGATCAGATTGCGCCCCTCGGAGATCCAATCTCCATCGTGGTAGCAGGATATAACCTCAGTTTACGTATTAATGAGGCGGAGAATATTTTTGTCGAAGAGATGCCCTAACTGATTGATATTCATTGTAAATGAAAATTGGACTTTTTTTCGGCTCATTTAATCCCATCCATCATGGTCATTTGATCATTGCCAACTTCATTTTGCAGCAAAGCGATCTGGACCAGGTCTGGTTTGTGATTTCGCCCCAAAATCCCCTGAAAAAATCGGTCGGGCTACTAAACGAATATCACCGTCTGGCGCTGGTCCAAATGGCCATTGAAGGCGAAAATGCGCTTCGGGCATCCGATATCGAATTTCGCCTGACCAGGCCTTCATATACCATCGACACCCTGACATTTCTAATTGAAAGATACCCGACCCACCGCTTTACCGTCATTATGGGCAGCGATGGGCTGCAGAACCTGCACCGTTGGAAAAATTATGAGCAGATCCTGAAAAACTATCCGATCTATGTATATAAAAGACCGGGTCATGAAATTCCGGAAGCGTATGCCGGTACGGTAAATTTGTTCAAAGCCCCGCTTCTCGAAATTTCGGCTACACATATCCGTGAGACAATCCGGTCGGGAAATTCCATTCGGTATCTGGTTCCGGATAAGGTAATGGAAGAGATTATGCGAAATAATTATTATCGTTGATAATTAAGAAAACTAAAATGGCAAGATCAACCCCTATTCTCCTCCTGGTTTTTCTTTTTTGTGTACAGGCAAAGGCCCAAAGAACCGACAAAAAGCTGGAGGAAAAGATTCGACAGGCTGTGGCAGGATTCAGGGGTGAAGTTGGAGTTCATGTGATCGGTTTAAAATCGAACCGAACCGTTTCGCTATTTGCCGATTCAATATTTCCTACAGCCAGCATGATCAAAATACCCATTCTGCTGGGTACCATGGACAAGATTGAAAAAAGAGAATTGTACGATACTACCATGTTAACCTATAAAGATTCGCTGCTTTATGCCGGGGTAGACATTCTGGGATCGTTTAAAAACGGTGAAAAGATTGAATTGTCGAAGGTGATCATGCTAATGCTGACGATGAGCGATAATACTGCCAGCCTCTGGTTGCAAAGCCTGGCCGGCGGCGGCACCCGGATTAACGAGATTCTTGGCAGTTATGGCTTCGAGAAAACGAGGGTGAATTCACGCACTCCTGGTAGAGAATCAGCGCGAGCCCTCTATGGCTGGGGCCAAACCACTCCACGTGAAATGGCAAGCCTTATGGAGAAAATCTATCGGGGGCAATTAATCAGTAAACCGGTATCGGAGAAGATGCTCCGCCGTTTGGGCCGCAATTATTGGGATGAAGTTGCGATGGCACCGATACCTTCGAATATATTTGTTGCATCAAAAAACGGCGCTGTTGATAAGTCGCGGAGTGAAGTTCTGTATGTGAACGGCCCCAGGGAGCCATATATCTTTTGCATCGCCACCAGGAACAATCAGGATGAAAGCTGGACTTCTGACAATGAAGCCTGGACAATGATCCGTAACATCTCGGCAATTATTTACGATCATTTCAACGGGGGCAAGAGAAATTAGCGCTCTTGCAAACCACCCGATCGGCTGGTTATTTTTACATTTAATGAACAATCCGATTATTGCTGAATGGTATTACTAAGGCATATCCCCTTTTTGAAATCGGTATTCCTTCACAGCGTTACCGCGTTCGGAGGACCGCAGGGGCATTATGCAATGATGTCAAAAACGTTTGTTCATGAACGTCATGTAGTAACCGAAAAAGAGCTGCTTGAATATAACTCTTTTTGTCAATTGCTGCCGGGTGCATCCTCCACACAGGTATTAACATTGATCGGCTACAAAAGAGGCGGCATCTGGCTGGCGGTCTTAACCCTTCTGATCTGGATCTTTCCCGCCTGTTTTCTGATGGGTCTGTTTTCATTCATCCTCGAATTTATAGACCGTAAGGCGCTGAACACCGATATCTTTAAATTTATTCAGCCGATGGCAGTGGGTTTTCTGGCCTATGCATCCATTATTTCATTCAAGATTGCCATCACCAATCCCATTACACGGGCCATTTTTTTGGTAAGCAGCATCATTACCTACTTCCTTTTTAAAAGTCCATGGATTTTTCCGGTACTGATTGTTGCGGGCGGGCTGGTGACAAACCTCAGCGAAAAACGGATTCCCCAAAAAGGAGTTCCGCCCAGGAAAGTGAAATGGGGCAATATCTGGCTATTTGCCGCCATTTTTGTTATTGCCGGTGTACTGAGTGAGGTAGCCCGCAAAAATGACTGGCCTAACCGTAGAGCTTACAATTTATTTGAAAATATGTACCGGTTTGGAAGCCTGGTATTTGGTGGCGGGCAGGTGCTTCTTCCAATGATGTACGAACAGTTTGTAGAGCGCCCCACTTCGCCGGTTGTACAACGGAAGAACGAAGCCAAAAATCAGAATGTGGTAATGATCGACCGCGAAGATTTCTACACGGGAGCCGGAATTATTCGGGCCATGCCCGGGCCGGTATTTGCCATTGCTTCATTTATGGGGGGAATGGCAATGAAAGACCGCGGGGTCTACTGGCAGATAGCCGGCTGCGCCATTGGCATGGTTGCCATCTTTTTACCAAGCGCCCTGCTGGTTTTGTTCTTTTTCCCCGTATGGCATAATATAAAAAAGTATGCGGTGGTATATCGATCGCTGGAGGGAATCAATGCCGTGGTTGTTGGGATTATGGCGGCATCTACCATGTATATGATGAACGATATTTCGATCAGTGAATTTAAAACCATCAGTTTTCTAAACCTGGGAGTGATTATATCTACCTGGCTGTTATTGGCATATACCCGGATCCCCGCCCCCCTGATTGTTGTAGTATGCCTGGTTCTGGGCTGGTTCTTTTAAAAACAAAACCCGTCCTTTCGGACGGGCCTGTAAAAAACCACCCTTGAGAAAACAGTCTTTAATTTTTTGCGTGGTGGGGCTCAAATTTCGTAATCTTATTTGCTGTGGGTTTTAAGGTTTTCAGGAAGCTATAGATCGCTCCCAGATCCTGATCACTCATTCCGGCATACATATTCCATGGCATGATGGTGTTGAATTCTTTCATAAAGTCAACCTTCTTATTCATGGCAGCGCTGTCGCGGTACATAGTAAACCGGCTGATAAATTCTTCTTTGGTCCAGCCGCCAATCCCGGTTTCCGGGTCGGGAGTCAGGTTGGCGGAAGTGATGGTACCCGCGGGCAGCACAAAGGATCTGCCTCCGGCAAAAGAAAACTCCTCATCAAATTTTCCACCTTCAAAGGGCGTATGACAATCAAAGCAGGATGATGCGGTTACCAGGTACTTTCCGTAAGCCACTTCATCGGAAGCCGCGGGACGTTTGCTCAGACTGGCCGGCGCAGGAACGGTATTAAGTATAAAGTTCATTGGAAAGTCGGAGCTCGACTCGGGCACCTGGTGTTCAATAGCGGGAATAGTGCGCAAATAAGCGATTACAGACTTGATGTCTTCTTCATCAAGCTGCCCGTAACTTTTATGAGGCATAATGGGGAATATCGGCTTTCCATTCTTGCGTACGCCTGTGGTTATGGCCCGGAAGATTTCGCCATCGGTCCAGTTCCCGATTCCGGCAGGAGTTATATTCGCTGCATAGTAAACCCCGGGAAAACCCATTTTCTGATCAAAAACATCGCCGCCCTTTCCCAGAGTGCCATCTACCGGTGGTGCCGAGAAAAGGGTCCAGTCGCGGGTGCTATGACAATCCATACACACCATTACATGATTGGCCAGGTATTCTCCTCTTTTAATATTTTCGGCGGTTGCTTCTACTTTGATTTCAGGAGCCGGACCAACATCGGGCAACATTAAACCAACATACGAGGCCACTCCGGCAACAGCCAGCAGGATAACGCCAACAAGAATTCCAATGATTTTAAGGGCTTTTTTCATAAATGCGGGGGGGGGGGTATAATATATAATTATTGAAGAATAAAAGAATGTAAACGTCCCGGCA
>JAEZAY010000530.1 GCA_023427575.1 Bacteroidota bacterium
ATTTACGACCCTTTATTTTAATTATCTAAATTTTTAAATTTCTCCAATCCTTTCCAGATTGGATTTTCCGGCTTATTATTTTCAGCGTCGAGCTTATTCAGCATCGCCAGCACTTCTTTATTACAATGTGGTCCGCCCATTTCTTCCGGCAAACACATTTTCTGCATCGGAATACTCAGGTTAACAAATTCATAGATCCAGTCGGAGATTTTTAAAATACTTTCTCCTTTTGAAATATAATAGATATCCGGATCCTCTTCCTGTTCATTCATAATCGCCGGATCATCCACCATCTTCACAACAATATTAAACTCATCCCATAACTGGAGCGGTAAATCATTGCCGCAACGATCGCAGCTTACATCCAGTTTTCCTCCAATCTCGAATTTCAACAGCAAAAAGCCATTGTTTTTTTCAAGCGTCAGTTTAACGTGCGCAATGCAGTTGCGAAAATCCTGTTCCTGGTATTCTGCAAAGAACTTATCATCCACATCGTACTCAAACTCATGAATACCAGGCTTTAATCCCACAAACGCAATTTCAAAATCCCGTCGGCTGTTCATGAGCTACCCTTTTAAAGAGTTTGCAAAGGTAAAGAGAAATTTTGAATGAAAGGGATTGAAATTGAATTTTATCATCCCAATCTTTTCACTATTTCGAACCTTGGTTCCCTTATTTCAGAAAGCTTGCGGCCTTGGCTAGCGTTTTTTCCAGATCGATGCCCGGACCCAGAACCCCGGCAAACAAATCGCCCTCTGCTTTTAATCTGTCAAAAATAGTAAACATCGTAAAATCAGCCATTTTCAGGCCTTTTTTTACTTCATCCCAATGCAGGGGCGCTGAAACGGTCGCCCCAGGTTTAGGCCGTAACGAATAGGGCGCAGCAATGGTCTGGATAGAGCGGTTTTGAAGATAATCGAGATAGATCTTCGTTTTGCGTTTTGCCGGACTTCTTTCAAGACTGGTAAATCCCGGAATTCTGTCGTGCACAAAGGTTACTATCAGCTCGGCCAGTTGCCGCGACTGATCGTAGCTGTATTTAGCCCCCAGCGGAATATAAATATGAATGCCGGTGGAACCCGAAGTTTTTGGCCAGGTGGGCAAGTCCAGCGCATCGGTAACCTCTTTTACAGCCAGGGCGGCTTCGATCACTTTTTCGAACCCGATTTTTGCCGGATCCAGGTCAATTACACACCAGTCGGGATTATCAGGGGCCGCAACCCGGCTATGCCAGGGGTTCATTTCAATACATCCCAGATTGGCCATATACATCAGCGTTGCCGAATCGGCGCAAACCAGAAACTTTTTGGTTTCATTGTCCGATTCACTAACATAATCGTGTTTTTGAATCCAGTCGGCAACCTTTCCTTCCACGTTTTTCTGGTAAAAACTTTTCCCGCCGGCGCCATCGGGATAACGATTCAGCGACTGGGGCCGGTCGATCAGATATGGCAAAATATAATCCATGATCCGGTAGTAATAGTCCAGCATCCCGCCTTTACTGATCTTTTCCTTTTTCCAATATAGCTTGGGAAGATTGGTGAAAGTCAGGATTTTATTATCCATTTTTATTTCGAGTTCCTTTTCATCGGTTTGAAAAGGAGATTTCTCCGGTACCGGCTTTTTCCGGCCTCTTTTGGTGGAAGCCTGCTTTTTAGCGCGATTTGCTTTTGAGGCTGTATCTCTTTGTTTCTTAGCAGCAGGAACTGCTTTAGCTTCCTCCGGATCCGGTCCAGACTCTTCAGGATCCGGTTGCGCAGAATCGAGGCGGATGGCTTCTTCTTTGATAACAGAACCCGCTTTTTTATCTTCCCGTAAACCCATAAAAATGGGGTGGCGCATCGAATTGTCGCGGGTCCATTCCTGAAACCGAACTTCGCAAACCAGTTTTGGCTTCACCCAAACCACCGGCATATTGGTTTTAGGTTTTTTCTCAAAAGGCATTTCTTCGGTAATCAGCGGTTCGAGTTTATCATAAATCTGAGAAAGACTTTGACTGTCAAATCCCGATCCGGTATGACCGACATATACCAGTTTTTTTCCTTCATAAATGCCAAGTACAAGCGCTCCGAAATGAGAACGGCTTCCGCGACCTTTGGTGAATCCGGCAATCACCACTTCCTGCCGCATAGAGGTTTTGATTTTCAGCCACTGTTTGGTCCTCAACCCCGGGTGGTAGCTGCTATCGGCTTTTTTTGCAATGATTCCTTCCAGTTTTTGTTTTAACGCAAGTTCATAGAAAGCGGATCCCGCCTCGCTCACATGATCACTGTATTTTATCATGCCTTCATCCGGTAAAAGCTTCTTCAAAATTTCCTTTCTTTCAATCAGCGGGAGATTGATAAGTGAATATCCGTTCAGCCACAATAGATCGAAAATATAGTACTGCAAATTTCCTTCACCCGTTTTCTGCCAGGCCTGTAGCAATTGGAAATTTGGATTGCCCTTATCATCTACCGCAACAATTTCACCGTCAAGAACGGCTTCAAACGGTAGTGCCTCCAATGCACTGACAAGCGGGTGAAATTTTTTGTTGAAGGAAAGCCCATTCCTCGATAACACCTGGAGATTTTTCTTTTTTATGAAGGATAGTGCCCGGTATCCGTCCCATTTAAGTTCAAAGATCCAGTCTTTATCATCAAATGCCTCATTCGTAAGGGTCGCTTTCATTGGACTAAGCGATTGGGGAAAGGGGGCTTTTGTACCCTTTAAAGCTAATTTTGTGGCGGCATTTAATGAACTGGTT
>JAEZAY010000091.1 GCA_023427575.1 Bacteroidota bacterium
ATGATGCCGGAGATCCTGGCATTTTGGGCAAAAATTGTAAGGGAAAGGCATAGAAATAACCCGGTAATTGGAACGTATTTTCTCATGCAGGCAGATTGTTTGGTTAGAAAGTGGATTGAAGTTGCTGTATTTTTTACAATATATCTGTCCGTTTAAAACGGCAAGGCCTTAAATTTACGTTAATTCGACCCGCTCAATCATTGAAATACAAGGATTGATTCCATTTGCAGGCAATATCAACGCTTATATTTTTTAAATTTTCAAATTTGCAGAACGATGGCAGATAGGAATGATGAACGGCTTGTTCGCTACGAAGATCTCCATTTCGTTGACAGCACGAAGCCTGTTTGGAACTATTCTCTTTTCAGTGAGGAAGATATCCGGAACTATCAGCAGGGCACACACTACCGGCTGTATGAGTTGTTCGGCTCACATCAGTTAAATGTTCTTGGAAGGCAGGGATATTATTTTGCCGTATGGGCTCCCAATGCCACTTATATTTCAGTGATCGGAAATTTTAATAACTGGGATCCACAAACGCACCCCTTATTTGTCCGCCTCGATAAATCAGGAATCTGGGAAGGTTTTATTCCGGATCTCCCAAAAGGGGAAGCGTACAAATATCATATTCATGGCTTCAATGGCCGAAAGATGGATAAAGGAGACCCTTATGCGAATTTCTGGGAAAAGCGTCCGGCAACCGCTTCCCTCACCTGGGATCTTGAATATAAATGGAATGATGAAGCCTGGATGAAGGCCAGAAAGGATCATAATTCCCTGGAAGCGCCCTGGTCGGTTTATGAAGTGCATCTGGCAAGCTGGATGCGGCCGAACAGATATGATGAAGAATCATACAATACCTATGATCAGATTCGTGAGCTAATGGTTCCCTATGTAAAAGAAATGGGGTTCACTCATGTGGAACTGATGCCCGTGATGGAACATCCATTTGACGGCAGTTGGGGCTATCAGGGAACAGGATATTATGCGCCCACTTCCCGCTTCGGCAATCCACAGCAGTTTATGGCCCTGGTAGAGGCTTTTCATAAAGAGGGGATTGGGGTGATTCTCGATTGGGTTCCCTCCCATTTCCCCTACGATGCGCACGGATTATTTATGTTCGATGGAACGCATACCTACGAGTATGCGGATATGCGCAAAGGATTTCATCCCGACTGGAACAGTTATATTTTTAATTACAAAAGGGGCGAGGTAAAATCCTTTCTGATCAGCGGAGCCAGATACTGGCTCGATAAATATCATGTGGATGGGATTCGGGTTGATGCGGTGAGTTCGATGCTGAAACTGAATTATTCAAGAGATACCGGTCAATGGGAACCGAATGAACATGGCGGCGATGGAAACCTGGAAGCGATCGCATTTATAAAGGATCTGAACGAAACCATTTTTCGGGATTTTCCCGATGTGCAAACCATCGCTGAGGAAGCCACCGATTGGCCCGGTGTCAGCAATCCTACCTTTGCCGGAGGTCTGGGATTTGGTATGAAATGGATGATGGGCTGGATGCATGATACGCTCGACTTTTTCAAAATGGATCCGGTTTTCCGCAAACATTACCAGAACAAGTTTTCTTTCAGCATGATGTATTATTATGATGAAAATTTCATGCTTCCTTTAAGTCATGATGAAGTGGTGCATGGCAAGAGCCCAATGATTTATAAAATGCCCGGCGATACATGGCAGAAATTTGCCAATCTCCGGACCCTGTACACGTACATGTTCACACATCCGGGAGCCAAGCTTTTATTTATGGGAAATGAATTCGGGTCTACCTGTGAATGGATTTACCAGTCGGAACTGCCCTGGAATTTGTTGCAATACGAGTCGCACCGCGGACTACAAAATTGTGTTCGCGGGCTGAACCGGCTTTTACAAACGGAACCGGCATTGTATGAGAATCAATTTTCCATTCAGGGTTTCGAATGGATTGATCTGAATCACCGCGACGAGTCGGTGGTTGTTTACATGCGAAAAGGAAAAAATCCGGAAAATAATCTGCTCGTTATTTTAAATCTGACCCCCGTGGTAAGAACCGACTGGAAGATCCAGGTGCGCGACAAGGAAAACTGGCAGGAGATCTTTAACAGCGATTCGGGCGATTTTTGGGGCACCGGCGACGTTTACAATCCCGAGATTACCGTGAGCGAAGTGGATAAAAAGGAAAAGATCTATGAAATAAATGTACATCTGCCTCCGTTAGGGGCGGTGGTGCTGCGCTAAAAACCGGAATGGTTTTGGATTTTATCAGCAGCCAGGTTTATTTTTAAATCCGTTATCCCATGTGTAAAAGATTTGTAGCTGTTTTAGCATCGTTATCATTGTTCTCATCAGCGTATTCCCAATCAGCCGATAGCGCTTCGTATTATTTTGAAAAAGGCATTGAAGAGAAAAACGCCCGCCGCTTTCGTGAAGCAGAAAAAAACTTTGTTAAATCCGATCAGTTTTCTCCCGGCCGTTTAAATACATTACTTGAACTGGCTAATGCCTATCTCGAACAAAACCGATATACCGAAGCGCTGCTAAGCTTTCAGAAGGCCGAAAAGGTCGATGCTTCCAATCTGACAATTATTGAAAACCTGGCATCCCTCTCTTTTAATCACCGCAAATGGGAGGATGCTATCCGGTATGCAAACCGGATGCAGCAATTGAAATCTTCCAAACCTGCCATTTATATTATCGGCAAGAGCTATTTTGAACAGGAAAATTACGGGAAGGCGATTCAGTTCCTGAATCTGGCAGCGAAGGAAGAGCCGGTACGTGCCGAAATCCCGTACGCGATTGCAAAGGCTTACCTGGACATGAGCAATTACCGCCAATCGGCCGCTTTTTATGAAAAGGCGATTGCGCTTGATTCGTCCCGCGCCAACTGGATTTATGAAGCGGGGCTGGTATTTTATGCCATTCCCGATTATAAACGGTCACTGGAATTCATGGAGCTGGCCTCTGTAAAAGGGATCACCCGTAATAATAATTTTCTGGAGAACCTGGGCAATGCCTATATCAATGCGGGGCAATACGAAAAGGGGGTGACGGTTTTACAGGAAGTTTTGGAACGCAAGCCCGGAGATCAGGAAATTTTATACCAGGTAGCTCAGGCCTATTATAATGGGAAAAAATACCAGGAAGCCATCGAATACTGGGACCAGGTATTGGGGAATGATAAAACCAATGCACGCGCTTTATATATGATCGGTCTTTCGTATCAGAAGAAGGGGGAAAAACAAAAGGGTGTACAACTTTGTGATAAGGCCATTGAAATGGATCCTTCACTGAATGCACTGAAACAAAAGCAGGGAAATCTGGCCATGTAAAAAAGAGTCGGGGTAATAATTAAACCCCCCGACCCATTTTATTCATTGTTTTCGCAATCGGTTTACATCCGGTCGGGAACACGGATCCCAAGAAGGCCCATGGCTGACTTTATTACATTTACCGTCATTTGTGACAGTTGTAATCTTAATTCCTTTTTTTCTTCCGTTTCGGCTGTCAGAATCCGTAAGCCCGCAATGAGTGAATTAAACTGTTGAGCCAATGTGAAGGCGTAACCGGCAATAACTGAAGGGTTCATTTCCTCTGCCGCCTGTTCAATGGTGGCAGGATATTTTTCCAGCACCTTTAATACCTGCTTTTCCAGCGGAAGCAATTCAGCCGTCAGAACCGACTTGCGGGGCAGTTCCCTGCGCAAAATGGATTTGGTGCGCGCATGCGTGTACTGAATAAATGGGCCGGTGAAACCATGAAAATCGATCGATTCTTCCGGGTTGAAAACGATCCGCTTTTTCGGATCCACGCGAAGCAGAAAGAACTTTAATGCGCCCAATCCCAGCGTGGAGTATAATTCATTCAGGTCTTCCGGGCTGAAATCTTTTACCTTCCCCAGCTCCATGGTATGTTTTGCGGAAATGGATTCCATTTCAGCCACGATGTCATCGGCATCTACCACGGTTCCTTCACGGCTTTTCATGCGGCCCGAAGGAAGTTCCACCATTCCGTATGAAAGGTGCAGGATGCCGTCGGCATTGGGCATTTTTAACTTTTGACAGATCAGCTTCAGCACCTTCATGTGATAATTCTGCTCGTCGGCAATTACATAGATACTGCAATCGGGTTTGTATTCTTCGTATTTCTGTTTCGCCAGTCCCAGATCCTGGGTAATATAAACGGAGGTGCCGTCTTTTCTTAACAGCAGTTTTTCGTCAAGGCCTTCTCCGGTTA
>JAEZAY010000144.1 GCA_023427575.1 Bacteroidota bacterium
GATTTTTTTGCTCCACTTTTTTTCTAAAAAAAAGTGGAAAGGGTCATTTACAATGACGGTTCATAACTTACTGATGATACCGGTTTCAGGCAGATTGAAAATTATTAACCGGACACCAATGGTTAGAGTTACTATTCTAACATTGATTTTTTCTCTTTTATTCTTCGCTATAGAACACAAAATCCTCAGGCGGTTTCCATTTGAATAGAACCATTATTGCGGGTGGCGGCCGGCTTTAAACTATGTTTTTTTCTGCCCCGCCAGATCAGAAATCCGGTAATCGGCAGACTGGCAGCAATCAGACTGGCAAAAAAAGCGAGGAATTTTCCGGGCAAACCAAGCACCGCGCCCACATGGATATCATAGTTCATTCTGACGAGCTTGTCGGCAAATGGAGCTTCTGAAAACTTGCCGGCATAACTTCCGGTAGCGGGCAATTCTTCCCCTGTAAACTGATCGTAGTGATAAAAGTCGGAATCATAATAAGTGCCCGGCTTGTGGTTAACCACAATTTCGTGGGGATCGGATGGAATCGATGCAAAATAAACCCCCAGGCTTTCGTGATCTTTAACATGAGAGCGGTGTTTGTTCCATAAATGATCGGCCATGTTAGTCAGACTGCCCTGTTTCGTAGTGTCAGACAAAGGATGCTCATGGGCTACCATTGTTTCACCTCCGCTAGTAAGAAAATAAACTGAACGGGCAAACCATTCAAAACCGAAAATCAGGCCGGTTACAGCAAGAAAAATGGCCACCCAGCTCATGTAAAAGCCAAATACACTGTGCAGATCGTAATTTTTCCTTTTAAAACCAGCGTTCCATTTAATCGCAAAGCGTTGTCGGCGGGCTGCCCTGTTCCGTGGCCACCATAATACAATTCCACTGATGATCATAAAGAGAAATACCAGGGTTGCTGAAGCGGCAATGGGTTGGCCAATATCATGCGGCAGCCAAAGATAAAAATGACCATCCAGAACAATCCGGAAAAAATCTTTGGTCATGTCTTTATACTTCAACACTTCTCCGGTATAGGGATTCATATAAACCAATTCATAATTACCGGCTTCATCGAAATAAGTGCCAATGGCGGCTTTTCCCCGTCCGGGATATTCAACGCCAATTGCCTTTTCAGACTTCATATACTTATCGGCGATCGCTTTAAGGGTTGAAGGCGGAAGATAATCGCGGGCTTCCAGCTGCACATATTTGTACGGCTCCGTTACATTGCGGATCTCCAGCTCAAAGGCAAGGATGCAGCCGGTAATTCCCAGGATTACCACAATTAATCCGGAACCCAGCCCAAGCACAAGATGTAGTTTGCCTGCTATTTTTCGTATCCTCATTAAAAACTTTTTGAAGCGGATCAACCAATCGGATTTCTATTGCATCAGAACCGGTAACCCACGCTGAAACGCAGGTTGGTACCTGGTTCGGACTGCCAGTAATAGAAGTCGCCGTAAGGTGCTCCCGAATACAGATAGGAGTTCAGAATATTGTTCACAACCAGATTAAAAGAGATCTTTTCTTTCTGGTATGAAAGACTGCCGTCCATCCGGAAATAATCGGGAAGACTGTTTTCTGTTCCGTCAAAAACAAACCAGGGCGAGCGTTTTACCTGGTATTGATAACCCAGAGAAATGCCGAATCCCGTTAAAGTTCCTTTATCCACCCGGTAGTTCAGCCAGGCATTTTGAATATGACGGCTCGATCCCGCCACCTGAATCCCGATATTTTCCGGCTTACTGTCTTTCACTGTTTTTGCTTCCGTAAATGCATAGTTGATGATCACATCCAGGCCTCTGAAAATCTGACCCCTGAGATCCGCTTCCAGGCCCCGGGTCTGCTGCTGGCCGCTTTGCCGGTTATAATAACCTCCGGAAGGATTCGGATGATCAAGATCGGCGGTTAATACATTGTCACGGGTAATCTGATACAGTGATACAGACGAATTCCAGCGCCCGTTCAACCAGTCGCGCTTAATACCCAGTTCGATACTGGTGCCAGTTATGGGATCAAAACTTTTACCCTGCCAGTCGGAGCCATAATTTTCAAGGAAAGACTGATCATTTAAAAAATATAAAGCGGTATTCCGGTCCACCGAAAAGCTAAGTCCAAGCCGCGGCGTAAACTTACTGCTCTTATAATCGCCGTTGTAAACATCCCCGGTTTTAAGTGTTGTATATCTACCGGCCAGGGTTAACCGAAGACGATTGTTTAGAAAACCGATTTCATCCTGCGCATAGAAGGCCGAATAGGAATTATAGTAACGCAGGCCTCTTTCCCGGATCGATTTAGACCTGTCGAAAACCGGCGGGGTAACGGTTCCATAAACCGGTTTGTAAATATTGAAGGGTTCGCCCAGCGCTGCTCCCTGGTTCCAGTCGTGGTAATAATCTTTATTGCTCATATCCACTCCCGCCAGGATCTTATGCGAAATATTTCCGGTTTTTGTTTCTCCATTGATAAACATTTGTCCGATTTTGCTGATACCGGCTACATCCCAGATGGAAATACCTCTTTGCATCAGGCTATCATTTGCGGCTTCAAAAC
>JAEZAY010000329.1 GCA_023427575.1 Bacteroidota bacterium
CCGTTAGAACTGCCCTGGCGATCGTTAACACGCCTTCTTCATACACGGGGACATATCCACTTGGAATTAGTAATTGCAGATCATTTGGAACGATCCGGAATTTCCCGGCAACAAGATTGGAAGCGGAAACCGGATTGCCTTCCCGATCCAGGTATCCGGGTTTGGGAAGTTGCTTCACAACCGTTTCCTGGCTATCATCATACTGATAGCCGCTTATCAGAAAACGTGGTGCCGGAGTTTGCCCATAGGTAAAAACTGTATCCACCGCTTTCACGGTTAAAGCTGCGGGAAGGATGGTAAGATTTCCCAATTCATAACTGATTCGGAAGTTCTCACTGATCATGGCTGCGGGAACAATCAGGTGAGTTCCGGAACTGATCCCCGTGATCAGATTCACCGGTTTGAACAATGTTAGTTCATCTTCGGGTGGTGCATCCACATCTTTTTCATCTATTATTATCACCTCCTCCGAGGTACTGTTGTCGCCTATGGAATTGCTATTTACCAGCGGCGAATTATTAACCAGGGCCCTGCCGGCAACCGTTGCCCTTCCGTTCACCAATGCCCGTCCATTTACCAGTGCCCGGCGGTTCACCAATGCTCTTGCTGCATACAAAGATGTAATGGCGGAATCAACCTGATACCCGAATATGGATTCAAGAGCCAGGTCTATTAGTTTGGTGGTATCCGAAACAATGGTTCCATTCACCAATGCCCTCCGGTTTACCAATGCACGGGCATTCACCAGAGCCCGGGCCGATGCAAGAAAACTTAACTTTTCAAGATCAGCATTTACCAGTGCCCTTCCGTTCACCAATGCTCTTGCCGCGTCTACAAACGCGATCTCGTCCGCAATAGCCTCCTGGTGGACCGATTTGATGGTTTGAATGAATTCCTGTTTTGTTTCCGCCGGAATCAGCGCATCATCCAGTTCGTAAGTAAATGAAAGTCCGGCAATCTTTTCGCCATATGTAAAGCTGGTATCATTGGCTTTAATCTTCAGATCCATTTTTTCGATCACCAGAAGGCCATTATTAAACTGGTAGTTATACAATTCGCGCAGCACAGTATCGGTTATCTGTTCTTTCGGACTGATTCTATAGATGCCAACATTACTGCCTGTTTCCGCTGTGGTTTCAAACACAAGACCGGAAAGCCCGAGATCTTCCAAACTGAGGCCCGATTGCGCCAGCGGCAGGCTATCCACCAAAATGGTGGCTGTAAATACCGGCAATTGTTCACCATATTTTTTAGTTTTTGTATCGGCCTGTACAATAACTTCTTTTTTTATGGTAGAAAAGAAAAACAGCGATTCGGATAATCCGCCATCAGCCATTGAAGAGGAGATTGGGGGATTATAAACTCTTATTTCAGGATTCCCGGTAAAAGGCGGAATCTGAACTATGATCTCATCACTGCTATTACTTATCGGTTTAATAGAATCATTGCGCATTAGAACCACCGCCTTATCCGATAGATAGTTCCCCAGAATTTTTATTTCTACCTCATCTGTGCCGGGAACAAGTGTTGAATCGGTGAGTTCAATGGAACTGATAAAAGGCACCGGTGCTGCAAAACTGCTCAGCGCTGCTGCCGGTTGTATAAACCCAAATCCGGTACTGTCGTCGTAACCGGGGGCGCCCATATCAAGCGCGGTTGCCTGGATCAATGATTTTAACTGCGCAGGACTTAGTTTAACCTGGTCGAATTTTAATTTTCCTTCCAGCATTAAAGCGGCCGCACCAGCTGCATGCGGAGCCGCTGCCGAAGTACCAAAAAAATTAGGGAAGAGATCATTGTCTATGTTTACGCCCCCCAGATTTACCGAAGTGTTTACACCATTTGGAGCGCTTATATCGGGTTTATTACGCATTAATCCCGCCACCGGTGTAGAACCTCTGGAAGAAAAAGAGGCAATGGTTGGAGTCTGAATTCCGAATGGCGGCGTATTTGAATATAGAACAGCTCCTACTGTAATGGCCGACGCCGCATTCGCCTGACCAACGATGGTAGAAGTTCCGGAATTATATTCAGCGATTATCGCATCGCCCCGGAAGATTACATATTTAAGATTGACATTGCCGGTACCGGAAGCCCGGATGATCATGATATTGGTTTCTGTTGCTTCAGTAACGGTGAATGGCAATATTTCAATCGGATCGCCACCGGTATTTACGCGGTTGAATCCAAACAAGGTAACTCCATTGTTTTTGGTAAGATAAATATCAAGGTCGTTTATCGTACCCACTGTTTCTACGGAATAAATAGGATCGGCCCATTGCAATGCGATTGTATAGGTTCCTACCGGAAGGATTATCCGCTGAAAGATATCGCCGCCACCAAAATCATGAGCTGATCCGCTAATACCCGCAGGTGGTGGAGCCGGATTAAAGTTCGCCTGATAAGATTTATTGCCAAAATTGCCCGCTGCTGAAAAGTAAGCGGCCCCTTGCGAAACAACTTCATCCACCGCTTTTGCAACAATACCGTCTTTTAAAAATGGTTCTGTTATAAAAGTGATGTCATCCACAATAATATCATATTCCCTCGCCTTCAGTTCCCTGATCCCCGTTGCAAAATCACCGGGGCTGACAAAGCCGGTACGGAAACCGAGTTTCGCCTTGGGAGCAATATCATGAATGATCTGAAGCATGGCCCTTCCTTCATCGGATTTTCTTCCATAAGGATAATCTTTTACAATCTCGACCGCTTCGGGATTTAAGGGGTTCCCCGGACCCGGAAGATCTCCATTCAACACATCCGTTTGAGCCGGATTCCCCGGAATCTTTTCGTAACTATCGGAAAGCACGCCGATCTTAATTCCTTCCCCCGAAAGCTTAAACCCATTCCGTACAAAATCGGAACGCATGGAAATATCACCATTTGAACGGATCAGTCCGGCATTGGAAATTGCCGGAAACAAAGGCCTGCAGTACACAATTTGTTCCTCCAGGCTTTCCAGCAGATTCAGTTTGTTAATCGCAAATTTTCCGGTGATGATCAGCATCCCCGGATTTGGAATGGTATCGGTTAACCCAAAAGCAGGAGATAGTAAAACTGATAGCAATTCATCTCTTTTGCCCTCGCGATATATGATCTCAACAAAAACACTGTCGGATCGAATCAAATAAATATTGTCGGCGGTATCGGCACCCGGTTCAAAATTTTCAAAGAGTGAAGAAAGTTCAGCTCCGATAATATTGTCGGTCTTCCCATTTTCCGGCGGCGTGTAATAGGGAATAATACATGGGATATCCGTAACCGTTACAGTATCGTACCCCAAACAAATTCCGTTTGAAACCCTTACAATGTATTTACCGGCTGCACCGGCGAGGATGGTATTTGAATTGGCATTACCGATGATTACACCGCCATCCGTCTTCCATGAATACTCTGCGTTGGGAATGGATGATACCGCTTTCAGGCTGGCCTCGGGCGCATCGCAGTTTAATTCCTTATCAGGGCCGCCATTCACATTAATTGGTCCGCAGAATTGAAATGGCTGGTGTTCAATCCTGGCTCCAGAACCAATATTCACCTGCGTTCCACTCCACAATGCGCCGGTGATATTTACGCTCCCTGTTCCGGAACCCGTGCTGACTGCAGCGTAAGGCGCCCATACCGTACCTTTCCATTCAGAATTTCTGCCGTTGGAAGAACCCGGTGCGATGGTCCATGCTGCCCCATTTGTTTTACCTTTTCCGTGGGTTTCCAGATATATGGAAGAAGCAGAACCCCCATTTTTAATCTCTACATGCAGTTTTCCCAGATCAACATCGCCATGAACATAAATTTTAATCGTGGCGCCGGCCTGCCTGTCAAAATCAAAAACAAACTTGTTAAAGCCCCCTGTGTTGCGAATGACTTCAAACACGTATTCACCACCACCTTTAAAAGTGAGAGTCTTATTACCCGTCAATGCCAGCTGATGAAATTTTCCCGCCCTGATCGTTTGG
>JAEZAY010000249.1 GCA_023427575.1 Bacteroidota bacterium
AGATGGAATGGAATTACGGCAACGACTAGTTTTATTATCCCGGCTTGGCAAATACCTGATGGAAAACCCCGTTGAATGGAAACAGGCAAAGGCCCGCGCCTATTATGCGAATAAATGGTTCACGGAAGAATTTATCGACCTTCAGTGCGAATCAATTGCAAAGCAATACCTGAACCAGGAGGCGCTGGAACAATGGACCAGCCTCTATAATGTTCCTCCCATTCAAACCAATCCTAAAAATGTGGGAATTGTTATGGCGGGAAATCTGCCGCTGGTTGGATTTCACGATTTTCTGACCGTTTTTGTTTCGGGCCATAAACAAACAATCAAGCTATCTTCCAAAGATGAGATTTTGCTTAAACATCTGGTGGATGTTTTAAGCGGCTTCGATGAAAACGTAAAAAAGCGGGTATCGTTTGCGCCGATGTTAAAAGGCTGCGATGCATATATTGCCACCGGAAGCAATAACTCGTCGCGGTATTTTCAGTATTACTTCGACCGGTATCCGAATATCATTCGTCATAACCGCAGTTCTGCGGCTGTGCTTACCGGTGATGAAACTATTGAAGATCTGGAGAAGCTGGCTGATGATGTTTATCAGTTCTTCGGGCTCGGATGCCGGAACGAAACTAAACTGTACGTGCCGCGGGGATATGATTTCGTTCCCCTGTTAGAAACTTTTAAAAAGTACAATTATCTGTTCGATCATCCGAAGTACAAGAACAACTACGATTACCAGCTGGCAATCCTGATAACCAACAGCCGCTATTATATGACCAATGGATCAGTCATTTTATTGGAAGAAGCTTCCCTGTTTTCGCCCATTAGCCAGCTTAATTACGAATACTACGATTCTGTTTCAACCGTTATAGACTACCTGAAAGGCAATCCCGAAATTCAATGCATTGTGGGAAAAGAATACACCGCATTCGGGTCGGCGCAGAAACCATCGTTAACAGATTACGCGGATGGCAGAGATACCCTGCAATTTTTACTTGATCTATAAAGGCGACTGACAGAAATGTCAGTGAGCCAGATCCGGTAAAAAAAATGGGCAAAGCCTAAAAATAAAGAGACAATATTTTGATTTTCAATGTTTTAATGAAACAATTCGGATCTGAAGTACGAAGGTTCTGGTAAATTAATTGTTAAACTGAATCCGATCATTGCTGCTTATGAACCGGATGGTGTAATTTGGAGAATCCCGGGCATATAATTTGAACCGATAAATAAAATTTCGACACATGAACATTAAACAGATACTTACCGTTGTTCTTTTGAGTGCCACCACAACCGTTGCTACGCTTTGGGGTTACCAGAAGATCAACAAAGACAATACTTATTTTTATAATACCACTAATTCCAATGATTCGGGAAAAGTACCCATTAACTATGCCGGATTCGAGGGCATTACAGGTGGGTTAAATGCAGGGGTGGATTTTATTCCGGCAGCTTCTGCCGCAATTCCCGCCACTGTGCATATCAAAACAAAAACCACCCGTACGGCCAGCAATAATCTGCCGAGGAGAAGCCCTTTCGGAGATTTGTTTGATATGGATCTGAATGATTTTTTTGGCGACAGGATGCGCTCCATGCCTCAGATGGCTTCCGGATCCGGAGCAATTATCAGTGAAGACGGATATATTGTTACTAATAACCACGTTATCGACGGGGCAAATGAAATTGAGGTAACGCTTAGCAATAAGCGCTCTTTTAAAGCGAAACTTGTTGGTGCCGATCCAAGCAGCGATATCGCCGTAATTAAAATCGAAGCGAAAGGTCTACCATTTATGATCTATGGGAATTCCGATGATGTAAAAATCGGACAGTGGGTATTGGCGGTAGGCTATCCCCTGAACCTGGAAGCTACTGTAACGGCTGGTATTATCAGCGCGAAGGGTAGAACGCTGGAGATTAACCGCCGGCAAAGCAATACGCCGGTTGAGTCTTTTATGCAAACCGATGCGGCTGTTAACCCGGGTAATAGTGGCGGACCTTTGGTTACCACTGATGGCAAACTGATCGGAATTAATTCCGCGATCGCTTCACCCACCGGAGCATATGCAGGTTACTCATTTACCATACCGGTGAATATTGTGAAGAAAATTATTGATGACCTGGTTAAATACGGAACGGTTCAGCGTGCTTATCTGGGAATCCAGTATCCAAGGGAAAATCTTAGCCAGGAAGAAAAAGACCGGAATAATATAAAAGATGGTGGACAGGGTGTATATGTGCTGGATGTTCCTAAAGACGGGGCCGCATTTGCAGCCGGAATTCAGAAAGGCGATGTGATCACCAAGATTAATGATGTGCCTGTGGTTAATGGCGCAGAAATGGTCGGACAAATAGCTACGTATCGTCCTGGTGACAAGATTAATCTGAGCTATATGCGGGATGGCAAGGAAAGAACTACCAAAGTGACTTTACGTAATAGTACGGGTACTATGGAAATTGTAAGAACTTCTGTTCTTGATAAGCTGGGCGCTGAATTTGAAACCCTCAGCAAAGAACAGGCAAAAGAACTTGGCGTGAATGGAGGGGTTCAGATTAAAGGAATCGGAACCCGCGGATTGATGAGTAAAGTGCGGGTTCAGGAAGGCTTTGTAATTCTGAAAGCCAACAATGAATCGGTATCAACGGTTGACGATTTCAGAAAAGCTCTTGAAAAAGCGGCCAATGGATCGGTGAAAGTGGAAGGTATCTATCCCGGTTATGAAGGAGTATATAATTTTATTTTGAATTTAAACAGTGGCAACTAATAAACAGATTTGATTAGGAGCAAGAGAATCCCGGGTATAATGC
>JAEZAY010000293.1 GCA_023427575.1 Bacteroidota bacterium
GTTTTTCATCAAGGCCTTCTCCGGTTAAATCGATCCAAACGCTGCCATCGGCTTTTTTGGTGAACAGCTTATCTTCCAGCCCCTGCTCTACAAATTGTTTTCCAAGCAGGTAAGTTTCGCTTTCATAATAAGTGCGGTCAAAATCGGATCCGATTTTTTTATAAGTGGCTCCAAAACCATCGTAAACCCAACTATTCATCTGGCGCCACAAATGCATAACCTCCGGGTCGCCGGCTTCCCATTTCAGTAACATTTCGCGCACTTCCTGCATCAGCGGAGTATGATTGCGGGCAATCGTTTTTATTTCTTCCTTTAATTCTTCCCTTTTGGCAGGATTGGCTTCAGCATATTGATTCAAAATGCCCTGTAATTTGGGCTTATCGCCAGCCTCGATCCCGGAAAGGTCTCCATTTAAAATAGCTTCAATCAGTGGCTGCGACTCCTGCTTCAGCGCGTTTTCAAATTTTACGTAATAGTCGCCCACTAAATGATCGCCTTTTTTACCCGAGCTAACCGGCGTTTCGCCGCTGCCGAATTTCTGCCAGGAAAGCATGGATTTACAGATATGTACGCCACGATCGTTTACGATCGAGCTTTTGATCACTTCATTGCCCGCGGCTTTATAAATTTCGGCCATGCTCCAGCCCAAAAAGTTGTTCCGCAGGTGCCCGAGATGAAGGGGTTTATTGGTGTTAGGCGAGGAATACTCGATCATGACCTTCCGGGTCTTTTCAGTTCGGAATCCAAAATTTTCACTGGAAAAATGCTCCTGAAGGAAACTCAGCCAGTAGCTGTCGCCCACGGTCAGATTTAAAAAACCCTTGATGACGTTAAAAGCGGGAAACAACTGCGGGTTATTTACTACCAGGTTTTGACCGAGCTCGGTTCCGATTTGCTCGGGCGATTTCTTTAAAATCTTTACCAGACCGAAAAAAACGACCGTATAATCGCCTTCAAATTCCGGTTTGGTTTCGCTTACGACAACATCATTCGATTTGATTTCGATGTTATACAATTGCTTAATTTCTGCCGATACTGCTGCCTGAATGACCGTAACAATTCCCATATTCTTGATTAGCTGGCAAAAATAGTGGAAACAAATGGCTTGTTAAATTAGATGATTCGTCAATCTGACAATTCTCCCAGTTCCGTACTTTTGCCACTTTTAAGCAAACGAACGCTGTTGAAACGGTTCATTCTGACCCTTATAGATTCATTTTATCCGCCTTTCCGAAAGCTGATGCCGGTTCAGACCTTCCGTTATGCCGCCTGCGGTGCGGCGAATACCGGCCTCGATATTCTGATCTATTTTATTTCCTATAACTATATTCTTCAAAAAAAAATTCTGTTCATCGGATTTATGGCAATCAGCCCCCATATTGCCGCTTTTCTGATGGCTTTCACCGCCAGTTTTCCGCTTGGTTATCTGCTGAACCGCTTTATTGTTTTCCCCGATTCCGTGCTCCGGGGCCGGGTTCAGTTGTTCCGGTATTTTCTGCTGGTAATGATCTGTATCGTGATGAACTATTTTTTCATCAAGCTTTTTGTTGAGCAATTTGGCATTTATCCAACGGTTTCAAAAATGCTGACCACAGTTTTAGTGGTTTCATTCAGCGATCTTACTCAAAAGCACTTCACCTTTAAAACACAAAGCTCGGGACTGGTAAAATAAGGAAGGCTGAGAAGTTTCGTGGTCTTAAGAAACTGCCTGTCCTTATATGATTTGCCAGTTGCGACAGGATCTTACCTTATATTGAAGGCCGGTTTCTGCCATTTTTGCACCCTTGTCACCACGGCATAATGATTGATGATCCAAAGGGAACATTAAATTCATTTAATCATGGGAAAGATAATTGGAATAGACCTTGGAACAACTAATAGCTGCGTTGCCGTGATGGAAGGTAATGAGCCGGTGGTTATCGCAAACGATGAAGGCCGTCGGACAACGCCTTCAGTGGTGGCGTTTTTGAAAAATGGCGAGCGGAAAGTGGGCGACCCGGCTAAGCGGCAGGCCATAACGAATCCTCAAAATACGATCACCTCCGTAAAAAGATTTATGGGTCGTCGTTTTGATGAGGTTACGGAAGAAATCAGTCACTGGAGCTATAAAGTTGCGAAAGGCGATAATAATACAGTTCGGATAGATATTGACGGGAGATTGTATACGCCCCAGGAAATTTCAGCAATGGTATTGCAGAAAATGAAAAAAACAGCGGAAGATTATCTGGGCCATGAAGTGAAAGAAGCAGTTATTACCGTTCCAGCCTATTTCAATGATGCGCAAAGACAGGCTACAAAAGAAGCGGGTGAAATCGCCGGTCTGAATGTTCGCCGGATCGTAAACGAGCCCACCGCCGCGGCACTTGCCTACGGTATGGACAAAAAGGCGCATGATCAGAAGATTGCCGTTTTCGACCTTGGTGGCGGTACTTTCGATATTTCCATTCTTGAACTGGGTGAGGGTGTATTTGAAGTAAAAAGCACCAATGGTGATACCCATCTGGGTGGCGACGATTTTGATAAAGTGATCATGGACTGGCTTGCCGCTGAATTCAAAAGCGAAGAAGGCGTTGATCTGAAAAAAGACCCGATGGCATTACAGAGGTTGAAAGAAGCTTCTGAAAAAGCAAAAATTGAATTGTCTTCTTCCAGCGAGACCGAGATCAACCTTCCTTATATTACTGCTGTTGACGGGGTTCCGAAGCACCTGGTGAAAAAACTTTCGAAGGCTCGCTTCGAACAGCTGGCAGATAATCTGTTTGAAAGATGTTTAAAGCCTTGTGAGCAGGCATTAAAAGATGCCGGCTTGAACGCTTCACAGGTGGATGAAGTGATCTTGGTAGGTGGGAGTACCCGGATTCCAAAAGTGCAGGAGATTGTAGAGAAATTTTTCGGAAGAAAGCCCAATAAGGGTGTAAACCCCGATGAAGTGGTGGCTGTTGGAGCTGCTATCCAGGGCGCGGTTTTAACCGGAGAAGTAAAAGATGTACTGCTGCTGGATGTTACGCCTTTATCGCTGGGTATTGAAACAATGGGTGGCGTAATGACCCGCCTGATCGAATCAAACACCACCATTCCTACCCGGAAATCAGAAACGTTCTCTACGGCCAGTGATAATCAGCCGGGGGTTCAGATTCATGTGTTGCAGGGTGAAAGGCCGATGGCATCTCAGAATAAAAGCCTCGGAATGTTTAACCTCGATGGAATTCCACCGGCACCAAGAGGAGTTCCTCAGATCGAAGTGATCTTTGATATCGACGCAAACGGTTTATTGCATGTAACGCCCAAGGATAAAGGAACCGGTAAGGAACAAAAGATCCGGATTGAAGCAGGAAGTGGATTGACGAAGGAAGAGATCGAAAAAATGAAGGCCGATGCGAAGGTGAATGAGGCGGCCGACAAGGAAGCGAAAGAGAAGATTGAAAAGATCAACCAGGCCGATAGTCTGATTTTCCAAACGGAAAAACAGTTAAAGGAATATGGCGATAAAATTCCTGCTGATAAAAAAGCGCCAATCGAAT
>JAEZAY010000337.1 GCA_023427575.1 Bacteroidota bacterium
CGATGGAAGAATGTTTACTGGATCTGGAAAAGAACAGACAATTGGTTCGGATTAAAGAAGAAGTAGACCCTTTCCTCGAAATGGCGGCTATTCATTTGCGGGTTTATGCAAATGGAGGGCCTGCGCTTCTTTTTGAAAATGTGAAGGGCTCGCGATTCCGGGCGGCATCCAATATTTTTGGTTCGCTCGACCGCAGCCGTTTTATTTTTCGCAAAACGCTGGCCGATGTACAAAAGCTGATCAAATTAAAGAATGATCCTTTTGAAGCGTTGCGCCGTCCATTCAGTAACGCCTCGGCAGGATTGGCGGCCATATCGGCTTTGCCGCTTAAGAACCCTTCTTCCAAACCCATCTTATTCCAGCAGATCAAGCTTAGCGAAATTCCACCCATTCATCACTGGCCAAAAGACGGAGGCGCTTTTGTTACGCTGCCGCAGGTGTACACCGAAGATCCGGACAAACCGGGCATTATGAATTCAAACCTGGGTATGTACCGGATCCAGTTGTCGGGGAATGAATACCAACCCGAAATGGAAGCTGGATTGCATTACCAGCTTCATCGCGGCATTGGTATTCATCAAACAAAAGCAAACCGGAAGGGGGAGCCGCTGAAGGTGAGCATATTTGCAGGGGGACCGCCCGCACATACCGTATCGGCTGTAATGCCCCTGCCCGAAGGCATGAGTGAACTGACTTTTGCAGGACTTCTTGGCGGCCGGCGCTTTCGATATTTTTATGAACAGGGCTTTTGCATCAGTGCCGATGCCGACTTTGTTATAACAGGAGAAGTGCATCCGGGAGAAAATAAGCCGGAAGGCCCTTTTGGCGATCACCTGGGCTACTACAGCCTGACTCATCCATTCCCCCTAATGAAAGTGCAAAAGGTATATGCGCGCGAAAATGCGATCTGGCCTTTTACCGTGGTGGGGCGGCCGCCGCAGGAGGATACCAGCTTTGGGCAACTGATCCATGAGATTACCGGCGATGCCATTCCCAGAGAAATTCCGGGCGTAAAAGAAGTGCATGCGGTGGATGCTGCCGGCGTACATCCCCTGTTACTGGCTGTGGCCAGCGAGCGATATACGCCGTACATGCCCGCCCGGCAGCCGGCTGAAATCCTGACCATCGCCAACCATATCCTTGGAACCGGGCAGTTGAGCCTGGCGAAATTTCTTTTTATTACCGGCGACCCGGATAATAAGGTCAGCACCCATAATATCGAAGCGTTTCTGCGTTACCTGCTGGAAAGGATCCATACCGACCGCGATATTCATTTTTATACGAATACCACCATCGATACCCTCGACTATTCAGGATCGGGCCTGAATATGGGAAGCAAGGTTGTTTTCGCCGCCTACGGCGAAAAGATCCGCGAGCTTTGCACAGAAGTTCCCGAACCGCTGCGAAATCTAAGCACTGTTACAGATGGCCGGATAGTTATGCCGGGAGTAATCGCCATTCAAACCAGACCTTACCAATCAACCGGGATGGCAGCCCGCGAAATGGCTGAAATCAATAATCAGCTTTCCAGCCAAACCGATCAACTTCAGTCGGCGCCCCTGATCGTTCTATGCGACGACGCTTCATTCACTGCGGAAAGCCTCCGGAATTTTTTATGGGTCACCTTTACCCGCTGCAATCCCTCGCACGATATTGAAGGCATTGCTTCTTTTGTGGAAAACAAACACTGGGGCTGCCGGGGGCCGGTCATAATTGATTCCCGGGTGAAACCGCATCATGCACCGGCGCTGGAAACCGATCCGGAAACCGAGCGGAAAATTGAACGAATTTTTAATCGTGGCGGCAGTTTATATCAGCAGATCCGGTAATTTCCAGGAATTTAACCGAGGTCTTCGGGAAATAAACCAAATCCTTAACCAAAATTTGTCGCCGGTAATCCTGAAACAGGGTAATTCATCCGTTTACACTGTTGCCAAATTAAATTTACCCCCGATTTCGCTAAACCTCGAAATTGGCATAATTATTCCTTGCGATTGGCGCTTTTGTTTCTGAGCCGAACCCGCATCAAATCCCTGTTTCAACCGATTATAAGCGGCAGTAATTCTTCTGAACAACATTTATTCATGTCTATATTTTATCCAAAAAAATCCTAAACGACTATGAGAATTGGTTTTTTACTGATTTGCCATCTGTTATGTCTGACTGTTTTGGCACAAGTCCGTTCTGTGCGGTCCGGAAACTGGTCGGATGCTGCCACCTGGGGCGGTAAAATCCCTGCTAACACCGACAAAGCCCTGATCGATAATGATCATACGGTTCTTTATGATCTTGAACTAACAACTGTTAATGGAATAGAAGTTAATGGCACGCTTCAGTTTGATCCAAACAAAACAGTGACTTTACAAAGCAGCAAAAACGTGCATGTAAAAGGAACCCTGATCATGAAGCCCGCTTCTGCCGATAAAATCCAAACCCTCCGCTTTGTGGGTGTGAACGAAAATAATTTTGTTGGCGATGGAATGCAGGTGCTGGAATCTGATATCGGCCTGTGGGTAACCGAAATGGGCCAGCTTCAACTGGTGGGAAGCTCCAAAAAAACCGGCTGGACCAAAATCCAGGGTGGGCTTGGCAAAGGGGTATCGCAGGTAACGGTAAAAGAATCTGTGAACTGGCAGGCAGGAGATGAACTGGTTATTACACCAACCGAAACCCCCAATTTCGCCACTTACCTCAGCTCATGGGACGAAACGGCCGTTCAGTCCATCTCCGGAAATACAATCACGCTAACCAGGCCTACCCAGTACCACCATCCGCTGGTTAATGGAAAATACAGCCCGGAAATCCTTAATATAACCCGCATTGTCCGGATTGAAGGAACTCCGGAAGGCCGCTCGCATATATTGAGCAAGTCGATGAAACCTCATGAAATCCGCTGGATTCAGATCCGCTATATGGGGC
>JAEZAY010000417.1 GCA_023427575.1 Bacteroidota bacterium
TCCTCAATTTCTTTTCTTCTTCCCAGTACGTCCAGCATTACCTGCGCTTTTTCTTCCATCGCGGAGCCGGGGTACAGCGAACTGATCTGCTGTAATACCCGGGTGGCCGCCGAATCGTTGCGCTGGCGGATGAGATAGATGGACTCGATGTATAATAATTGTGGTGTCCAGTAATTCATTCCATATAAACTATCAGCGATTGCTTTTTGCTTAACGGCTTCATCAAAGCGGCCTTCAATGAATTTACTGTAGATCTGGTTATAGGTTTCCGTGGCCGCCGTTTTTTCCGGCTCGGGATCATTGCGGTTGACCAGATTGCTCACCCGGCGTTCAAAATGATGGTTTGCAAATCGGGCCTGCAGAATTTGCGTCAGCTCATTTGCCCGGGTCATATTTCCCATTTGCCGGTAGCTGTAATACAAATAGAATAAAGCCTCCGGCATCCGGGCGCTTTCGGGGAAATCTCCGGGAAAAGGTTCCAGCAATTCAATTACGGCCGGGTAGGCCTCCATTCCTTCCAGATAGACCTGCCCAAGATCCACTTTTGCATGTTCGATCGAATCATTGGAAACTTTCATCTGCTCGGGGCTGAGGGGAATATTCTTCAATAAACTTTCATAACTCAGCTCCGATTCCGGGCCCAGATCGGCCAGATTGGGATCCGCGCCTTCCACCGGCTTATCCCCGAGAGCCCGTGCTGCGTTTACGTCGGAAGCACGCCGCCAGTTATCGACATTCGGGCGATTGCCCCATTTCGATTTGAAGGCTGTAAATCCTTTCGACTTCACCGCCTGATTATAAAAATACCATTCGCCTTTTGTATTGGTGTTGAAGAGATCGGGCGCGGGACTGTTTTGATTTAGCGGGCCCGGGCCGGAGCCACCGGAAGCCGTTTCTTCTTCTTTTAAACCCCGGCTTTTGCGCATCTGCCTTACCATTTTTTTCAGGATCGCTTCGCGTTCAGCTTCGGGCAGTGCGGCCAGTTTCTGCAGGCTGTCCTGCCGGTTTAAAATACCCTGATGAATCATGATGGTATTGAGCATGGCCAGCCGGTTGGCAAATTTCACCTGATCGGTGATCACCGGATCGCTGGTATTGATACTGTCGTAAAAGCGTTTCGCATTGGCAAACTCAAAATCGGCATAAGACAGATCGGCCAGGAGCAGATATGATTTTCCACGCTGGCCAACCGGATTGTTCGGATCAGAAGCCAGTGCGGACTTCAATAAAAAATCCTTGGCTGCCGGAATATTTTTCCGTTCCAGTTCAATTTGAGCTGCTGTATAATAAATAATATCGCGGTACCTGGAATACCGGTCTTTTTTTCCCATTTTGACCAGTTCGGCTATGTTTTGGCGAATAGCGTTTGAATCCCCGCGGTTCTGACGAATGGAATTCAGCCTTGCATATACTTCCATTACCGGATCATAGGTATGCCGGATCGCCTCCTTATAAAAAGCAAGCGCCTGCCCGGGATTGCCGGCCCTTTCATAGAGCTGGGCGGTTAAAAATTCAAGCCGCGCCCTTTCATTTTTGGTGTTGGTATTCGACAGGGATTGCTGCAGGTAATGGGCCGCGCTATCGTAAATCGACTGCCTGTAATAGAGCAGGGCTTTCATTTCCAGCAGGTTTGTTTCCAAACGAGCCGGGAACAGAGGGTCATTGTCGAGGGTCTGGATCAATGCCGCGGCCCGGCCGTATTCTTCCATTTCAATAAAGGTTCGGATCTGCCATACCAGCGATTCATTCCGGCTTGGCGGAGAAGAAACGGCTTTTTTAAGCAGGGAATTATTTTCTTTGGTTGAAACGGTTAAAGCATTGCCATCCTCACTGGCATTTGAACCGATGGGTTTATCATAACCATCTTTTTCTTTGGGCGACCAGGCGTAGTTTATATACTGAAAGGTAATATAGGCGGAATCGAATTGCTTTTTGTGAAAAAAAGCCGAACCCATTAGCATGTACAGATTGTCGATCCAGTCGTTACGCAGATCATGGATCAGAATGGCCGTATTGGCCTTGTACCGAACCGAATCCAGGTCGATGCTGTCGAGCCGGGTTTGGTCAAGACTGTAATTATAAAAAGGCAAAAGCTGGCTGAAATCATCGCGATGCGCATTTTTTGCGCGGTTGATCACATCATTTAAGCGATTTTCTGCGTTGAATACCCAGTTGTAATGAGTTACGGTATTCTGCATAACGCGCCGGGGGGCGGAAAATTTTTTTTCGGTGCTTTTTTCAGAGCCCAGTTTTTTGTTTTCGTACTTTTTTGGCTTTTTGAGATCGAAACTGGCATTGGGCTGAGCGTATAGAAGCGCCGGCCATGCGGAATAAAAAACGACAAAAAAAACAAAGGTTCTGAAGATCACCATGTGCCAGCTAAACTCTATTAACTATAATTGGGTAAAAATATTTTAAAAATACGCTTAAAATTCGGCAGGCAGAAAATCCTGTATCTTGCTGCCCTTTTAATATAAAGAACCCCTATGGCCAAATTCGATGCCAGTTCTACCATTCAGCGGCTCCGAAACAGGTACCGTCTGGTAATTATGAACGACGATACTTATGAAGAGGTTGTTACGTTTAAGTTGTCGAGGCTAAGTGTTTATGTGATGTTAAGTACCATTTTTGTGTTATTAACCGGATTAACCGTGGCATTGATTGTTTTTACTCCTTTGCGTTTGTATATTCCGGGTTATGGGGATGTGAATGCCACCCGCGAGTTAAGGGAATTGAAGTTGCGAACCGATTCGCTGGAGCAGGCGGTGATGTATAAAGACCAGTATCTGAACAGTATAAAAAATATTTTGCAGGGAAAAGAACCCGTTCTGCCCGATACGGCAACACTGGAAATTCCGAATGCTGAAAATATTGATGAATAAAAAACCAATCTATGTTTAATCAAAAATCCAAATCCGAAATTCTTACCGAGAGAGAAAACCTGACCCCTACCGGTGGCGCCAGCATTATCGCGGCCGGCACAACTCTGAAAGGCGATATGACCAGCAATGGCGATATCCGCATCGATGGCACCCTGGAAGGAAATATTCACTGCACAGCAAAAGTGGTTATTGGCGCCAATGGGGTGATCAAAGGCGATATTTCCGGCCAGCAGGCTGATATTATGGGCCAGGTAACGGGTACCATTAAAGTGAAGGAATTATTGCAACTCAAGGGTGGCTGTAATGTAAACGGGAATTTGTTTTCTTCGAAACTTCAGATAGAACCTTCCGCCAATTTTAACGGACAGTGTCATATGAGTCAGGTTGGAGAACTGGACCTGAAACAGCCGGCGCTGGCAACTGCTTAAAAAATTAATTCCGGGCAGAGGATCCTGATTCGTTGCTGTATTGGCGATGCGGGAAAGCTATGCCCGGAATTTCTTCACTATCAAGGTGAAATGGTGGGCGCCAAAAGCCAGCCGGATTATCCTAACTTTGCCCTCCTTATGATCAAAAACCCATCTGTCTGGCGGGCTTTTTTGCCCCTGTTGATAATATTTGTGATTTCTAACCTGGTATTTATCGGTGCCGTATCGCTGCTGGAAAAGATGAATATCCGGCAGGAAGTTGCTCTTGCGGGAAACCTGATTATATTTCTTGCCACCGCCATTTCGTTTTACCTGTATCATAAATCGCTCATGAATAACCGGGTGCAGGTATTTCTGCGGATGATCTATGGTGGTATGTTCGTGAAGATGTTCACCTGCCTTATTGCCGCTTTTGTTTACATCATGATTGCGGGAAAACAGGTGAACAAGGCCGGGATATTTTTATGCATGTTTCTGTATTTTGTTTATTCATTTACAGAAATTGCCATTTTACTGAAAATTAGTAAGTCGCCGAAAGATGCCAAAGCATGAGCAACCCCTCGATTATCTCAAAAGATACATTCCGGAGGCATCGGCCGCAGCGGTGCTGGAACTTATCATTCATTATAAAGTACAATTAACGATCACCCGTGAACGAAGATCAATCCTGGGCGATTATCGTCATGCTACCAGTTATAATTTGCACCGGATCAGCGTAAACGGAAACCTGAATAAATATTCCTTTTTAATTACCCTTATTCATGAGCTGGCTCATCTGGTTACATTTGAGCAGTATGGTCACCGGGTGGCATCGCATGGGAAGGAGTGGAAAACCATTTATGCGCGGCTGCTTTCTGAATTTTTGAAGGAATCGATATTTCCGCCTGATATTCTTCAGTCGCTGAAAAATTCCCTGCACGATCTGCCCGCCAGCAGTTGTTCGGATGAAAAGCTTATGCGCACGTTACGGCGCTACGATCCTGCAAATGGAATGGTACTGGTTGAACAGATTGAAGAAGGGGCCTTGTTTTCGGTTGACAAAGGCGCTGTTTTTAAAAGAGGTAAAAAACTAAGGAAAAGATATCAGTGTACCGAAATTGATACCGGGCGGGTTTATTTGTTCAGTTCTATTTATGAAGTTAACCCGGTAAAAGAATCTTAAGCATTAAATAATTTTCCCGCAAAGAAAGGGAAGGAGTAAGGCAGGTAAGAAAGATACTCCGCAGACTCCCTACTCGTCTTCATACCCGATATCTGGCGCAGATATGCAGCAGAGCCTTGTGCACTGTGTATCCAGGCCTTCCATTAAATCTGCATTACTCAAAATCCACCAAAATACGGACGCTGATACGTCTGTCCGGAATGCCGGCCCTGCTGATCTGCGCCGGCAACTAAAGGGATTAATAAATTTTCACGCAAAGAAAAAAACAGCAAAGCAGATAAGAATTGTACTCCGCAGACTCGGGATTCAACTCCGAACTTTCCTTCCAGATTAAATCCTCTTGACCATCCAAATAGCGCATCCAAAATGCCCGGTATTGCCTAAGGGACCTTTCAGATATTCGAACCCGTTTTTTTCATAAACATGAATGGCTTTTTTTAATTCGGGCATGGTTTCCAGATATACCTGTTCATAACCCGCGGCTTTTGCAAAATCAAGGCAGCGCGCTATGAGCTGACGTCCAATTCCCTTATTTCTGGATTCAGGTATAAGGTACATTTTAACCAGTTCGGCGGTTTTATCTGGCAGGCCGGCGGAAGGAAAAATCCCGGCGCCACCCAGGATGGATTCGCCTTCAAGAGCCACGAAATAATGGCTTCCCTCCGTTTGAAACAACTCGAAGAGATGATCGGTCGATTCATCAAAATAGACGGTTCCGGGGCGGTTGGCACCAAATTCCTTCAGGGTGTTGCGAATGATGGCGGCCAGTGCGGCATTATCGGTTTTTTCGATGGAACGAATGATGATCTCTTTCATCCACCAAAGATAATCCAGATTGGAACAGGGCAACAACGGGGAGTCGGCAGATCATTTGTTTTATGCATCCATATAGACCCGGCTGCCTGGTTCCGGATCAGTTCTCCGCAATCAAAACCATTAGTCCGTACAATACCCCGATGGATAGAACGGTTAGCAGTAAAAATTTTTTATCGGCATTTTTCATAGGTGTATTTTTAACGGCAGGCAGTTTGCTCTATTGCGTTCTCGCAATGAATAGGGAAAAACGCGTATTTCTGACTGGTAGTTTTACTAAATGTATAACTTGCTGAAAACGTGGGTTTACGAACAAAAACTACTGGCTTAAGGGTTTGTCTTTATGGCCTGATAAGTTTACTATACAAAGTTTCATCTTATCCTTTTAAAGGCTTGCCGGCCCTGAAAATGCATCGCATCTTTGCATAGTCAATCAAACGACAAAAATCCAGATCCTTAGAAAATATCCAATTTAGTATCCGAATTACCACAGAGGTCCGATGCCTGTGAAAAACCAAATGTCCACGTTCTTGAAAAATCCAGGAAACTGATACCCTTGTTAAAACCGAAATCTATTTTCCTGAAACCACTGTAACTACCCCACAGTGAAAAAATTGAATCCCCGCAGCCAATGGCGGGGATTTTTTTTATGGTAAGAACTCAGAAGTTCAGGTCAGTTCCGACTCTGAACTCATCATTGACTCCCGGCTAAATAACAACAAGTCACAGCGAAAGAACATATTTCCGAGTCTGGAGTCGGGAGTCTATGTTCCGGCATCCGTTTTGAATTTGCACATTCGCACATCATTGGTGTCCGGTTAATAATTTTCCATTCACCCGAAACCTTTATCAATAGTGAATTAGGAGCAGTCATTGTAAATGACCCCTTCCACTTTTTTTTAGAAAAAAAGTGGAGCAAAAAAATCGGGCTCCGGAATAAATCCTAAAAATTGAAA
>JAEZAY010000431.1 GCA_023427575.1 Bacteroidota bacterium
TTCAGATTGAAGATCTTAGGGAGTATTTTGATAATAAAGAACCTGGTACCCCGCCACGAATTCTTTCATTAAAATTTCGAAAGACACGAATTTAGAGTTTGAAACTGCTTTCGCTATCAGGTCCGCACCGGCAATTATTAGAACCACATGAATCTCGAACCAATGGCTGGCGATCAGATCAGCCTTCTCACTTTTTGCTGATATTGCCTATACAGTTCTCCATGCTGCTGAAGCAGAAAGGCTTCCTCCATACGAATTGTTATCTGCAAGATCAGATAAGCAGATATTGTGACTGCAAAACTCATAATATTTGGGATAATCAGAAAAAAGCCAAGCACTTTGAGTATCATAAACAGGAATATAGGGTTTCTGGAGTACCGGAAAAGACCCGTTGTAACCAGTTCGGTCTTGTTCTCAAAGTCAATCCCGATTCGCCAGGAAAGGCGCATTTGATACTGTGCAATAAGGATAGCCGGAACCGAAAAATGGATCAGAAAGAGGCCGGCAATTTGCACCCATTCTTTCTGCAGATAATAAACGGGAATTAAATAAGCGTAAGCCTGCTCAGAAATTGAAAACAGCAGTACAACAATAAAGAGAACCAGGATAAACAATTTCATTACGCCTCCGATAAAGTCATGTGGACTCTCAAAATTATTTCTGAATCGGAAAGGATTAATGCCGGATTGCCGATAAACCCTCCATGTAGGAAGAACGAATACGAGAAGAATAACAAACAAAAAGAAAAAAGGAAGATACCATTTCAAAGCAGATTCCATATACTTTTATTTATCTGCCAAAATTACCGGACCTTTCCATGCAACCCGATTGCATTCTTACCGGCATCGATCGCAAATACCTTTTGCGATAAGCTGTAATTCCTTCAATTCAAAATCGTCTGGAACTTTTAAGTCGGGAACCCTGGTTTTTGGAAGGCAGAAAGTTTGTTTACAGGAAAAACAGAAAAAGTGAAGATGCAGATCAAAATGATCGCCGGCTTTACAGGCTTCAGCGCAGATGGCATATTTGGCTGCCCCGCCTCCATCCCGGATCTGGTGAATCAACGCTTTTTCTTCAAAGGTTTTTAAGGTTCTGTACAAAGTAGTTCGGTCGGAATGTTTAAACTCTTTTTCCAGATCCGGCAGGCTTAAAGCAGAAGATTGTTGCTGGAAAAATTCCAGCACGAGAATTCGCATAGCCGTTGGAGCTATCCCTTTAGCGATCAATATATTTTCCAGTGCTTCATTAATACTCATGAAAATGATGATTAAAATAGCCGGTTAATTCGTTTTAAAATTTAATAAAGATATTATTGCTTTTCAAGGAACTGAATATTTCAGATTTCAATTCTTCACCAACCATAAGGGGAGAAAGAACCGGGTTGGTTTTAAGAATGCCAGCTATCTGAATGTCCCATTCTTTTATTTTGATCTCGGCAGGATGGTCCTTCTATAAATCGACAGCGAGGGCGATTTTAATCCAGTCCGGGCAGTTTTGGCAAATTGATTTCCGGAGGTGATGCGGTGATTGCAAAAAGAAAAGCCAGCAGTTCGTTTCGCTCTTCCGCACTCAGATCCAGTTTTTTTATCAGCCGATCCGGTTTTTGAAGCGGCAGCTCATTCGAGGCCTGCGATTTCTGATTAGAGGGAGGCATTCCGGCGCTATACATCGCCAGAATCAAATCCATGCTTTTATGTAGACCGTTATGCATCCAGGGCCCCGTGCGCATTACGTCGCGTAAAGAAGCTGTTCTGAATTTGCCAGCATCCTCTTCGTTATGGGTTACATTGTAACGGCCCAGGTCTTCATCCACCTGGCCGAAATCGGAAAACCCAATATTATGGAATGAATTATCGGTAAACAATGGGCCGTTGTGGCAGTTCATACAACGGGCCTTCGTTCGAAAGAGGTGCAGACCTTTTAAGGCTGGGGTACTCAGGGCATTTTGATCGCCGTTTAAAAATCTATCAAAATCCGCCGGCTGGCTTACAAGCGAGCGTTGGAATACCGCCAGCGCAGCCGTGATCGTTTCAGGAGAAATTTCCGCATTGCCAAAGGCCTGTTCAAATTTCTCGCTATAACCGCTGATTGAACGAAGCGTACGAATGGCATCCGACATGCTGCTATGCATTTCGCTTTCACTGTTAATGGGGCTGAAAGCCTGGTCTTCCAAACTATGACTGCGGCCATCCCAAAACAGCGATTTATAAAACCAGACATTGAGCAGACCCGGCGAATTTCGTTTGTTTAATTGTTGATTATGACCAGCGGATTTTTCGCGGCCATCCGTCCATGAAAGACCGGGTACATGACAGGTAGCGCAGGAGATCTGTTTGCTGCTGCTGAGTCTTGGGTCAAAAAACAAAGTCTTGCCTAATTCAACCTGTTCTTTTACCCTTTCCAGATTGACATTTAAGGGACTGGTTGGAACCGGCCCCAGTTCATCCCATACCAGGCCCGAATCGATCGTTGGCGCAGGCCATTTTTCGGATGATTGGGAATACAGGAACCGAAGGCTGTCTTCAAGACTGTGAAGATTGGATGAATTTATTAATGGCCTGGCATTTCTGGAAACGGAAATACAGCAAATCAGCAAAATACTGACAGAGCTTATAACAAATGCTTTTTTCATGGGTATAACTCTTTGTCTGGCCGAATTCCGAACCCGCTATTCTTATTTTTTTAAACTTAAAGGTAAGTTATCTATAGGCCATTCAGACTCATTAATGTCGGTTTGAATGTATTCAGTGGGCACCGGAAGAAATCCGTTCAAAATATTGAAACGGATGGCGGTGATAATGTGCGAATGTGCGAATCATTGGTGTCTGGTTAAAATGTATTCCCCCGGGCCTCGGAAGAAATCCGTTAAGAAAATTGAAA
>JAEZAY010000459.1 GCA_023427575.1 Bacteroidota bacterium
TGGCAGTGGAGATGCTGGAGAATGCCAAAGACAAAAACATAATCATGTATTGCACCGGCGGCATCCGGTGTGAAAAAGCCAGTGCCTTTATGCTTCATAAGGGATTTAAAAATGTTTTCCACCTGGAAGGGGGGATCATCAAATATGCCCATGATGTAAAAGAAAAAGGCCTGGAAAATAAATTCCGCGGGAAAAATTTTGTGTTCGACGACCGCCTGGGCGAACGGATAACAGCGGAAGTAATTGCCAAATGCCATCAGTGTGGAAAACCCGCCGATACGCATACTAACTGTCGCAATGAAGGCTGCCATCTTTTGTTTATTCAGTGTGCTGAATGTTCAGAAGCCTACCTCGGATGTTGTACGGAGGCCTGTAAAGAAATTTACAGCATGCCCGAAGAGCAGCAGAAATTAATCCGCAAAGGAAAAACCAATGGCATAATGGTATTTAATAAATCCCGGCAAAGAATCCGGGGCCGGATTTCCGATCAGAAGTTTGTTTAATCAACCGATTGCTGCCGATTTTGCGTATTCCTCCAGGCTGATCTGGGGTTCACCCAATTCTCTCCAGGTTTCCTCGCTTTCGAAACGTTCGGGGTAGTTGTTCAGCGCGGAAAGAATAAGATACGTATAATTCATGGCGGGGCTGATATATCCCAGGGTTTTCATCATTCCAAGCGGCGCTTTTACTTTTTTTAAATGTTTACCCTGGTAATTTTGGATAAAGATGGCGGCTGCCTCGTCCCAGGTATATGCCTGCTTTCCCTGAATCGCATACTCGCGGTTCTCATCAGTGAGCAACTGAAAGGACCGCGCTACCTGTTTTGCGTAATCGGCGGCGGCAATAAAATACATAGGCGATCTTGAATTTCCCGCCAGCATAATCCGGCTTCCTTTCAACATCAGCTTATCGAGGTTTTCCATAAAACTCGAAGGATAAAAAATGGTATAGGGGATACCCGAATTTTTAATCATTTCAACCGCCGCCTGTTTAACATCGAAGAGCCACCAGTGGAACCCGTTGGTATTATTGTAATCCTTTACCAGCGATGAAAGAAAAACGATCCGGCCGATGCCCGATTCCTGCGCGATCCGGATCAGGTTTTTAATGCCTTCTCTTTCTGTAAGCATCGAGTGTTTCCGTTTATCCGGAGCAGTGGAAAGATTCAGGTAAACCGCATCCTGCCCCTGCAACGCCCGCCGCAGGTCATCTTCATTAAAAATATCACCCTTGATTATCTTTTGTGAAGGGAAATCAAAGCCAGCCTGAATTGTGTTGCGGCATAGCAGGGTTAATTCGTAGCCAGCCTTTTCCAGTTCGATGGTTACCGGCTTGCCAAGCATGCCGGTTGAACCTATGATCGTAATTTTTTTCATCTGATTATATGAGGGCAAGCCCTGCAAGAGCCCGGAACAAAACAAACAATACAAGCCCCAGGTACAAGCCCGCGAACAGGAAAACATGCCAGGTTTTTGACGCAACAAACCATGCAAACATCGGAATAAGCTGCAACGCATGCATTCCAAGGAAATGGGCGATGCGGAGATCCCCATAATCGCGGCTCCAGTTTACAAACGGTAAACCATTGCCACCATCTTCAGCTCCTACCGTATGCGATAAGCGTGCCGCCATCATTCCCCCCTGGAATGAAAAAATAATAAATAGCACAAGTCCGATGCGGATCGCCCACAGATATTTTAGAGGCAGATTTATGTTTTTCTGTACAAAAAAAAGAATGGACACGACTACCGTGGCAAGAATGATTGTAACAATTGCCAGCCCCATAATATTGAACAACATCAGGTAGAACGGGGTGGTTGTATTAAAATGAGATAAACGTCCGTTGGCCGCCTGCCAGGTTATGATCACCAGCTCCAGGCTTAAAGTGAGGATCAGGATCCACTGATAAATTTTAATAAACCGGCCCGGCTTCAGGTAGTGCAAATACCAGCTCATGGTCCAGGTAAAAATTCCAACTGAAAGGAAAAACTTGGTTGGTTTTATCCAGGCATTAATCCCAAGTACCTGAATATTTGTAGTGAAGCTTAAGACCAAAGAGATGGCAGCGCCAAAAAAACAAATCAGGCCGAATTGAAATAGAATCCGGCTCCGGTAACTAAGTTCATTAAGCAGTCCTCCCGCCAGGCGCTGGCGATTGCCGTGTTTATGCAAAAGGATACTCATAGGCCGCTTTTATACAATTGAAGCAAAATATTTCCGGGTCTTGATAGTGCGGATTATAATGTATAACAGAAATCCGGCCGGGCCGAACATAAAAGTACAAAACAGGCAGGGCACGATCAATAGGTGATGAAGATTATATTTCAGCGAGTTTTTCTTTATGAATACCCCTGCCAGCAGATCGAATGCCAGGTAATGAACCCAGCCGGCCGTGAGCATATAGTCGTTTGCAAAAAGATCTTTTACACCCGCCAGACTATTGTATTTTGAAATGTCGGATGGGCTAAAAGCGGTAATTAACAGCCATGTATAAACGATGGAAAATAAAACGATGATGATGCCGATGATGAATTTATCGGCGCCGGACCAGAAAGGCAGGAAAATCAGAATTATCCAGCCGAATAAGGCAATGGAGCTGCAGGCAGAAAAAATGGATTCGGGGCTCATAAGTTTGTTTAAAAGGTGTATCTGGAGCTGCCTTCATGCCACACCTGTTCCATTTTTCAAACAGCATTCAGCAAAAAGAAAGTTACAGAAATATTATTGATCTCCGATTGATGTTCA
>JAEZAY010000464.1 GCA_023427575.1 Bacteroidota bacterium
TCTAAAAAAAAGTGGAAGGGGTCATTCACAAAGCCGAAGCTTCAAATTAATGCCCGGGAAAATGTATTCAACGGGACCCGAAAAAAATCCCTTTAGAAAATACTGCTGACTAATTTCGTTTTTATCAGGCCCTCCCTCCCCGGTTCTTCGCCTCCGCTCTGCATGGTTTATTTGTGTAGATATCATAAATTACAGATCAACCGTTTTTTTATGAAATACCTGATTTTGCTTGCTCTGGCGCTTGGGTCTGGTTATAATTTTACGCTGGTAGCACAAGAATCGCCCGCTACTTCGGCATCGGAGAAAAAAATGAATGCGTTCATTTCCGAACTGATGAGAAAAATGACCCTTGAGGAAAAAGTTGGCCAGTTAAACCTGCCCTCGGTTGGGTTTGATGTTACAGGTCCTGTTGTAAGCCAGGATGTGGAAGCAAAAATCAAAAAGGGCCTGGTGGGTGGAGTATTTAATACGTTTACACCCATTGCAGTCAGAAAATTACAGGAGCTGGCGGTTAAGGAAACAAGGTTAAAAATTCCCCTCCTATTTGGCTATGACGTAATCCACGGGCATCGGACCATTTTTCCCATCTCGCTTGGTCTTGCTGCTTCATGGGATCTGGATCTTATTGAAAGAACCGCACGCGCGGCAGCGGAGGAAGCAACGGCCGACGGACTGAACTGGGCCTTTTCACCAATGGTAGATATCACCCGCGATCCGCGTTGGGGCAGGGTTAGTGAGGGTGCCGGCGAAGACCCCTACCTCGGCGCAGCCATTGCCAAAGCAATGGTGAAAGGCTACCAGGGTGATGATCTTTCGAAGAACAATACCATCATGGCCTGTGTAAAACATTTCGCTTTATATGGGGCTTCTGAGGCGGGCAGGGATTATAACACGGTTGATATGAGCCGGGTAAGAATGTACAACGAGTATCTGGCTCCTTATAAGGCGGCCATTGAAGCGGGTGTGGGCAGTGTCATGACTTCTTTTAACGATGTGGAAGGTGTACCGGCCAGCGGAAACAAATGGCTGATGGACGATCTTTTGCGCAAACAATGGGGTTTTAAAGGATTGATCGTTACTGATTATACCGCCGTTAATGAGATGATCGCACACGGAATGGGCGATGGAAAAAAAGTGGCTGAGCTCACGCTGAATGCATCGGTTGACATGGATATGGTGGGTGAACTGGTGGTTACCAATGGCGCGGAACTGGTACGGACGGGCAGGGTGAAACAATCTGTAATAGATGCCGCCTGCCGCCGGGTGCTGGAAGCAAAATACAAACTGGGACTTTTTGATAACCCGTATCACTATGTAAGTGAAGAAAGAAATAAGGCAGAAATAATGAATGCCGAAAAGCTTGCTTTAAGCAGGGAAGCAGCCATCAAAAGTATGGTTCTGTTGAAAAATGCCAACAATACGCTTCCATTACGAAAAGAGCAAAAAATTGCGTTTATCGGCCCACTCGTTAAGAATCAGCGCGATCTGATCGGAAGCTGGAGTGGCGCCGGCGATTGGAAGAAAGCAATCAGCCTCTGGATGGGATTAGCGTCCAGGCTGGATACTAACCGGATATTATATGCGAAAGGCGCCAACCTGATCGATGATACAATGATCCTGAACAAAATCAATCCGCACGATGCCCAGATTGTTTTGGATGCGAAACCGCCAGCCCAGTTACTCGAAGAAGCCGTGCAGGTTGCCAGTCAGGCGGAACTAATCGTGGCGGTTTTGGGTGAAGCGTTTGGCATGACCGGCGAAGCAGCCAGCCGCAGCATGATCGGGCTGCCCGAAAATCAGCTTGAATTATTAAAAGCTTTACATAAAACCGGCAAACCGATCGTGCTGGTATTGATGAATGGAAGACCATTGACTTTGCAATGGGAAGAAGATAATATGGCTGCCATACTGGAGGCCTGGTACGGTGGAACCAATGCCGGTCCGGCGATTGCCGACCTTCTATTCGGAGATGCAAATCCTTCCGGCAGACTAACGATGAGCTTTCCACGAAATGTTGGGCAGATCCCGATTTTTTACAATGCAAAAACAACCGGCCGGCCTTTTGATCCCAACCAGAAATACACCACCAAATATCTTGATGTTCCAAACACAGCTTTATATCCTTTCGGGTATGGGTTAAGTTATACCAGTTTCAGTTATGGCGAGATCGAACTGGATAGAAAAGCCATTTCAGCCAAAGATAAATTGCAGGTAAGCATCAACATTACCAATTCCGGTAACTATGATGGTACGGAAACCGTTCAGTTGTATTTAAGAGATCTGGTTGCTACAATTACCCGGCCCGGAAAGGAATTGAAAAAGTTTCAAAAAGTTGAATTGAAAAAAGGCGAATCCAAACTGGTTCAGTTTGAAATCTCCATAGAGGATTTAAAATACTACGACAAGGATATGAAACGGATTGTAGAGCCCGGCGAGTTTCATGTTCTCGTCGGACCAAACAGCCGCGATTTAAAACAGGTTTCATTTACACTAACCCCATGATGGAATGGGCAGATACTTCGCAGCGATAGCTTTTCTGATCTTTGCAACGGCCTGTTCCGACCGGAAACCGCGTGAATATGGAATCATTCCAACAGTAAAAAAGGAAAGGTTACGGAATGGGAATTCCTGTTTTTATGATTCCCTGCTTGTCTATACAGAACCGCGATACGACTCTCTGTACGTATTGCTAAAAGAAGAGTTTTCAGTTTTGTTTAATCTTAGGTTAATCAAGGCCCGCCGTTTTGAGATCGCCGATATGTATGTTGAAGAAGATAAGTCTGAAAACGATCCTGAAGCCTATTCCGTGGATATCAATGAAAATAAGGTCCGGATTAAAGCGGCTTCGTATGAGGGCGCAGCCATGGCTTCGGTTTCGCTGATGCAGGCAATGCGCCCAGACAAGGGAGGGGTCTGCATCCGTAACGGAACGATTACCGATAAGCCGGATCTCGCTTACCGGGGCCTCATGATTGATCTGGCCCGCAAAAAACATGGCATCGAATCCATCAAACAGATTATAAAGTTGTGCCGCTGGTATAAGATCAATTTTATTCAGCTCCACTTAACCGATGATCAGGCTTTTACATTTCCATCTGCCGCATATCCCCAACTGGTAACAGCCCATCAGCATTATACAGTGGCCGAACTGAATTCGCTGGTTGAATATGCCCGGTCGAACGGCATTGAACTGGTGCCCGAAATCGATATGCCGGGTCATGCTGGTCAGTTTATAGAAAAAATGCCTGAACTGTTTGGCTTCGAAAATTCCGACCTGAATCAGGGCACTCTGAATATGTCGAACGAAAAGGTATATGAGGTGCTGGACACGATAATCGGTGAGCTTGCAAATGTATTTAAATACTCACGGTATATTCATATCGGGGGCGACGAAGCCGGGTTTGAAGGGATGGATGATGATCCCGGCGTACAATCGTATTTGCTGAAGAAAAAGCTTTCTTCCGTTGAAGAATTGTACTGGACTTTCATAAACCGGATGAATTCGTTTGTTCGTAAACGTAACAGGTCGGCGATTGTTTGGGAAGGGTTTCCCAAAGCGGCCAATCATTTGATTGATAAGAATATTACGGTAATGGCATGGGAAACCATGTATCAGCTTCCGCAGGATCTGCTGGCAGCGGGATTTAAAGTCATTAACGTAAGCTGGAAACCGCTGTATGTGGTCAATGAACGCAAATGGGATCCTGCATTGATTTACGAATGGAACCCATACAGATGGGAAAACTGGCTGGATAAAGCGCCTTCCTTCACCCCGATCTCGATAAAGCCGCATGATCATCTTATTGGCGGTAGCATGGCTTCCTGGGATCAGCCCGAATATACCGAATTGTCATCGCTGCGCCGACGCCTGCCTGCCATGGCGGAAAACCTTTGGAATACTGAAAAAACTTTTACAACCGCCGCCTTTATCCGCCTGCTGAATGTACAGAACCGGAATCTCAGCAATTTTCTTTCCCCGATCCGGTTTTCTTCCGCGGGATTAAATCATCCAAACATTGATGACGGACGTTATGATCAGCAAACCTGGTTTGACGATTCACTGCGGTTTACATTAAGTGCACCATCCGGGATGCAAATACGTTACACCCTCAATGGCCCGGATGTGACCCACATTTCAACTTTGTATACCGCGCCGGTACTGATTCGTAATTCGGCTTTGCTGAAATACCGGGCATATGCCGGTGATGGGCAACCGATCGGCACGCAGACTACCCGATTCTTTGATCTTCGGCCCCTTCATGTAAGGTATGTTGGCGATTTTCTTGTTCACCCCGATAGTGTATGGTCTTCGCCCGACAACTGGTTGTTACCCTACTCGGGCTCGGTGGTCGTAACAATTCGGGCCGCTATGCCGGGAGAGCTGCTTTACTCAATCAGCAAAAACGGCCGGGAAGGCGATTTTATACCCTATTCGAGGCCAATTGTTTTAACCGAAACGAACATTGTGAAAGTGGAGGCCCGCCTTTACCGTACTGACAGCTTAATCGGGAAACCCTGGATGCAGCATTTCAAAAGAATCAAATGATCCGAAATAAATTTATGAACAGCCTTTAAGCCCTGCTTTACCATTATGAAAAAATGTAGCGCCGAAATTTTACTGTCCGTTTTATTCTGCATTGCTTTTTTGTCTGGATACTCGCAGAAAAAGTCCCAACAAAAGCCCATGAATGTGATCTTTATTCTTTCGGATGATCATCGGTATGACGCAATGGGATTTATGAACAGAATCCCGGGACTGGAAACTCCGGGTCTGGACCGGATGGCGAAGGAAGGCGCGCACCTGAAGAACGCATTTGTTACAACCGCCCTTTGTTCACCGAGCCGGGCCTCAATTTTAACCGGCCAGTATGCGCATACGCACACCGTAGTAGACAATAGCGCCCCCCTGCCTGCCGGTTTAACGTTTTTTCCGGCGCATTTACAGAAGCAGGGTTATAAGACCGGATTCTTTGGCAAATGGCATATGGGCAATTCCGATGATAAACCCCAGCCGGGTTTTGATCAATGGGTCAGCTTCCGCGGTCAGGGAGTTTACTATAACCCGGTTTTAAACATCAATGGCAAAAGAACCAGTTATTCCGACAGCAGTTATACCACCGATCTGCTTACAAAGCAGGCCATCGACTGGATGAATACAATGGATAAAGAGCAGCCTTTTTTTGTTTATCTCTCGCATAAAGGAGTTCATGCCGAATTTTATCCCGCAAAGCGTCACGCAGGGAAATATGCCGCTATCCCCATTCACACACCGCCCTCCATGTATCTTACTGCCACAAACAGCAGCAAACGTTATGGAATAGCCACCGAACCGGCAGGCCCCGTTAACTTAAACGATATCCCGGAATGGGTGCGTAGGCAGCGGTATAGCTGGCATGGAGTGGATTATATGTATCATGGCGCCATCCAATTTGACGATTTTTACAGACGCTATCTGGAAACCCTGCAGGGAGTGGATGAATCGGTCGAAAACATACTACAATGGGTAACCGAAAAAGGACTGGCGGAAAATACCATGGTAGTTTATATGGGCGACAATGGATTTTCTTTTGGTGAGCATGGACTCATCGATAAGCGTCATGCTTACGAAGAATCGATGCGGGTGCCGCTTCTGTGCTGGGCGCCGGCAATGATAAAACCAAATACCACCATTGATGAAATGGTGCTGAATGTTGATATTGCGCCAACCGTTATGGAACTGGCAAAAATGGAAAAGCCTTCCGAAATGCAGGGGAATTCTTTCCTTCCTTTACTGAAGAAAAAGAAGATCGAAAACTGGAGGCAGTTCGTGCATTATGAATACTATTGGGAATCGGCATTTCCGCAAACTCCCGGCATTTTTGCCATCCGCAGCAACCGGTACAAATACATTTACAATCATGGAGTTTGGGATATTAATGAACTTTATGATTTGCAGACAGATCCCTATGAAATGAACAATCTGATCCGGATAAAGGAGTTCGAAAAGACCGGAAGAGCGCTTCGCGATCAGTTGTTCGACTGGCTGCAAAATACCGATGGTTTGCAGATTCCTCTGAAGCCGGTAACCGGCTCCAGATCTGATCACCGTTACAGAGGTAGCTACTGATATAACCATCCTTGCGGCTGAACAAATTTTCTGCATTAAATTGCCCTGCATGAATCAAAAAAAGATCTGGATTGGTTTGCTTTTGTTCTTTTGTGCTGGCGAAATAATAGCCCAGCATGTTCAGTATGAAAAGCAGGTTTTTCGGCTGGGCAATGATTCCATGCCTTATCGGATATTATACCC
>JAEZAY010000044.1 GCA_023427575.1 Bacteroidota bacterium
TCTGGTAGAGGGCAGAGAGGCGATCGTTGAAAGCCCGACGAATTCTTTCAGACCATTTGTAGTTCACTATGCTGAAACCTTTATTGTACCTGCAGGGGTTGGAGACTATACCATTCGTCCATACGGTGAAAGTGAGGGCCTGGTTTGTGCCACAATCAAGGCGCTGGTAAATACCGCAACCCTTAAAAATAACCGGATCAATTAATTTGTATGAGTAAACAGAGTTTAAAATATGTTTATCAGTGCACCATTGTAGCTGCTGTGGGAGGCCTTCTTTTCGGCTATGATACGGCGGTAGTTGCCGGCGCCATTGGGTTCATACAGAAAAAGTACGATCTCTCGGCGGCGATGGTGGGCTGGGTGGCTTCCTGCGCGCTGATTGGCTGTATGGTGGGAGCCATGTTTGCCGGTCCGCTGAGTGACCGGATCGGGCGGAAAAAAATGCTGATGATCTCCGGATTTGCCTTTGCCATATCCTCACTTGGGATCATGCTGCCGATGGATCTGAATGGATTTATTGTATTTCGCTTTATCGGCGGGGTAGGTATAGGAATCGCATCCATGCTTGCGCCCATGTATATTTCCGAGATCGCGCCGGCGGCTATCCGTGGCCGTTTGATCTCCATTTACCAGCTTGGAATTGTAATTGGCATTCTGCTGATCTATTTTGTAAACGCCGCTATCGCCGGCCTCTATGATGAGGCCTGGAACGTGGAAACAGGTTGGAGATGGATGTTCGGATCCGGACTGTTACCCTCCATCATCTTTATTGCCCTGCTGTTCATCGTTCCGGAAAGTCCGAGATGGCTTGCCCAGGAAAACCGCTGGAAAGAAGCGGAAGATATTCTGGTGAAAGTAAATGGCAGGGTGCAGGCAGAATCTGAAATGCAGAATATCCGGGAAGCGCTGGAAACACATCAGGTTCCATTTTCAAGGCTTCTGAAACCGGGGCTTCGCACCGCTCTTTTCATTGGGATCATACTGGCAGTGCTTTCGCAGGTAACGGGCATTAATGTAATCATGTATTATGCGCCGGAAATATTTAAAGCCACCGGCGACGGATCTTCTTCCGCGCTGTTTCAAACCGTATTGGTTGGCGGCATCAATGTTCTTATGACCATCGTTGCCATCAGGTATGTTGACAAACTCGGCCGTAAAAAGCTGCTTTTGATAGGATCAGCCGGTATGGCCGTTTGTCTTGCAATGATTGGACTGGCTTTTTACACCAACAATATGGAGGGGTATTGGGTATTGATTGGCATTCTGCTTTATATTTCCTTCTTCGCCATTTCGCTGGGACCGCTGACTTTTGTAGTTGTTGCCGAAATTTTTCCCACCAATATCAGGGGCAGGGCAATGTCGGTAGTAATCTTCTTTCTATGGGTATCGGTATATATCGTTTCCCAAACATTTCCCATGTTGCTTGAAAGCATCGGCAGCGCCTACACATTCTGGATTTATATGGTGATGTCGGTGATCTGCTGGTTCTTTGTTTATATACAGATTCCCGAAACAAAGGGTAAGACCCTCGAAGAGATCGAAGAGATGTGGATTGTTCCTTCAACTGAAAAAGTACCGAATATTAACTAAACTTCTTAAAACCAACGATTATGCTGCCACGCAAATTTTTAACCCCCCTTCTTTTGATCTTCCTGGCTTTTGCCGGCGGATGTAAAAAGGATAGCACTGATCCTTCTATTCCCGTATTAAAACTTACACCCGATAACGTGACCGATAAGGCGGGAAGAACCGTTGAAGCAACCCTTCTGATCACTGCGCCCAATGGCGTAAAAGATGTTGTTGTTTACAAAACCATCAATCTCCAGAGAGATAATTCATTTGGTGGAACCGGAACGGTTACCGCCGTACCGGTATCTGTTGGCGGAGATAATTATGAGTATAAGTTTACGTATGAACTGAACGGCGACGAAGTGGAAAAGCTGGTTGGCTTTAACTTCCGTTTCACGGATGGCAAAGGCCTGGCAGCGGAAAAAGATCTGACTGTAAACACAACCACTTCGGGTCAGCAAATACTGTATTCCCGCAAATGGAAACTGATCTCCAAACTCTGGACCACAGTATCTCCTGCGGTGGAAGATATCCAGGACTGCGAAAAAGATGATATCTGGTCATGGAACCGCGACAGCACCGTACAAATAAATTACGGAAGCAAAGGCTGCACCTTCGATGGGTTTAATGTATTTGACCAATGGACACTTAGCGACGATGAAAAGACTTTTACACAAGTCTACCATTCTTTGTTTGACCCAAGCAATATTACAACTGAAGTGTACACAGTGCGAACCCTTAATAAAGACCGTCTGGTAATGCAAATGGTAGTTGACCTTTCTGTATTCGGACCTCCATACACGGAAAATGAAATATTCGTGTACACATTTGAACCCGTACCCTAAACATAAATAAACACAATGTTGAATAAATCATTAGTAGCAGGCGCTTTTTCTTTGTTACTGGTAGCTGGTTGCACCAGCGGCAAGACGGGCCTGGATAATCCGGCCGTTCCCGATACGGCAAACCTGAGCAGTTTGAAGTTTCAGGTGGAAAGAGCCAATGACTGGAATTCCCTTTTTATCCGGAATTCAGGCTGGTTTGGAGGCGATGGCATATTTGCGGTTACCCGTAATGGTAAGGAGGCTCATGCTTCTGCCGAATCTTCCGAAACCCTGATCTGGTTCAGTGACAGTATGCTTGGTGAAATAAAAGACAGCACTTTGCAGCCAGGCTGGACAATGATCAATAATTCCATCGCTGTTTTAGAAGGTGGAAAACCGGAAAGCCAGTCAATCCGGTTTGTATGGGATAAAACGGAAGACGATAAACCCGCCTCGCTGCTGTTGCCTAAAACGCCCGCAACGCAGGCCGGCGATTATTACTGGCTGGGCGATGGATTTGTGAACCAGCGAAAAAACAACGATTTGTATATGTTCGGCTACAGGATCCGAAATACCGAACCCGGCGCTGTTTTCGGATTTGAAGAAGTTGGAAATACGCTTATCGTGATTCCCCAGGGGCAACAGCCGCCTTTTACCAATGTAAAACAAATTGATATTCCATTTTTCCTGGGTCAGAAAACGGAAACAACCGGTTCTTTTGGAGCCGGTTTGCTGGTGAACACAAAAGAGGCCGGAGCTCCTAACCCCGACGGATACCTGTACATTTACGGAGTAAGGGGTCAGGGCAAAGAATTGATGGTTGCAAGGGTTGAACCTGAAAATATTGAAAACTTCGACAGGTGGAATTTCTGGAACGGCAGCGGCTGGTCGAATGATCCCACCCAAATCAAAATAGTAACCGACCGTACTTCCAATGAGTTAAGTGTAACTCCTTTGGGCGATGGCCGGTACGCATTGATATTCCAGGCGGATGGTCTTGGTAAATTCGTAGGGATGCGGCTGGGAGCCACCCCTTATGGTCCTTTTGGTCCGCTGATTAATGTGTATGATGTTAGTGCAGATCTGGAAAAAGACAAAGATATTTTCCCTTATAACGCGAAAGCACACCCGGTTTTATCCAAACCTGGCGAATTGCTGATCAGCTTCAATGTAAACTCCTTCGATTTTTTTAACGATATTAAAAACTTTCCGAACCTGTACCGTCCAAGATTTATTAGATTGAAATATGAATTGGAATAAATATTTTTCGCTGTTATTGTGTGGCATTTTTCCGCTTTTTTGTTTTGCGCAGCGATCGGGGTCTTTTTCTATTGCCAATACCCTTCAGAATAATATGATTATTCAGCAGGGCAAGCCGGTTACCGTTTGGGGCAATGCGGATCCCGGCACCGTATTACGCATCAATGCGAGCTGGCAAAAGGAAATTGTTGAAACAAAAGCGGAGCAGGACAGTATCTGGAAAGTTGAAATTCCGGTGCCTGCCGCCATTCCCGGGGTTTATAGTCCGAACTTCATCAGTGTAAGTACGGAAAGGGAAACCAGGTCGCTGTTTAATATTTTATTCGGCGATGTATGGTTGTGCAGCGGGCAATCGAACATGGATATGGAACTGAAACCATTCCTGCCCTGGTTACTGGGAGCCATGCATTACCAGATGGAAATTGAAAATGCCAACTACCCGCAGATCCGCCTTTTTAATGTTCGAACCGATTTTAAGGCCGATCCGCAGGCTGATTGCGGGGGCCGGTGGACCATCTGTTCTCCAGCCACCGCACCTGATTTCAGTGCCCTGGCTTATTTTTTCGCCAGAGAATTATTCAGAAAGCGACAGATACCCATTGGCCTGGTGGTAAGCAGCGTTGGAGGTTCTTCAGCACAGGCATGGATCAGCCGGGATACACTGCAGCAGGATCAGGCGCTGAACGAGAAATACCTGTATCCATACGATACCAGCGAGCGCTCAAAGGAACCTCTGGATACGGTGGTAACTTTTGAAAAAGTGGTGCGACCCGCATTATTCTACAACGCGATGATTCATCCGCTGCGAAATCTGCAGTTCACCGGCGCGCTCTGGTACCAGGGCGAGTCGAACCGGTTCGACAGCTCCATGTATACCAGGCTTTGTTCTTCCCTTATCAGAAACTGGAGAGACCTGTTCCGCAATGAATCACTGCCCTTTTATTATGTGCAGGTAGCGCCTTATCACTGGGGTCAGAACGATACGACCGCATATGAATACGCACTGCTGCGGGAAGCTCAGTCGAAAATCCGGGAAACGGTTCCATTTACAGAAATGGCCTTAACGATGGACATCGCCGATCCTTCGGATATACATCCACGTAATAAACAGGATCTGGGCTACCGGCTTTCAAAAATTGCGCAGGCCAATACCTATAATATCCCTGGCATTGTGTATCAGGGTCCGGAATACGAATCTCATTATCTGGAAGGAGACACCATCAAAGTAAAATTTAAAAACACAGGCTCCGGTTTGGCCACCAACGATGGCCTGGCACCCAAACATTTTTATTTGTCGGGAGCGGATGGCGTTTTCCACTATGCGAATGCCTGGATTGAAAAAAATGAGGTCTGGCTCTGGTCAGAAAAAGTTCCGGAGCCCATTGCCATCCGGTATGCATTTACCAATTATCCTGTTACAAATTTTGAAAACAGGGAAGGATTTCCGGCTCTGCCCTTCCGTTCAGATTTTTAAAATAAAGCTATGATCAAACAAATAATTCTCGGCGGAAGTTTCGCGGTGATTGCTGCCTGCAACAGCGCACCTGCCGGTGCCGGATCAAACCCTCCGGCCGTTCAGAATACTGATGCCGGGGTAAAAGGCAGGGGAAACTCGGCTATTATCTCTACGGCAACACCCGATTGGGATAATATGCTGCTGCGGAATTCCGGCTGGATTGGTGCCGATGGAATTTATGCCGTTGCAATGAATGGGGTGGAAACTCCGGGCAGGGCCACCGAATCGGAAACCATGTTCTGGTTCAGCGATAATATCTGGGGCGAGATCGGAGGCGACACGCTTGCAAACGAATGGGAAATGTCGAACAACTGTGTAGCCTACCTGCAGGGGGGAAAACCCGATGGTAAAAAACTTGAATTTTTCAGCCGCCGTTCCGAAACCGGCCAAACACTCTCCATGTTTGAACCGAAAACTCCTGCTACGGCTCCAGGTGATTACTACTGGCTGGGCGATGGGTTTTTTAATCACGCGTTAGACAGTACCATTTACATTTTCGCAAATAGAATTAAAAACATTCCCGGTGGAATCTATCCTTTCGATGATGTAGGACTTTCATTGATTGCATTGCCAAAAGGAAGTCGGCCGCCCTTCGAAAATCAACGACAGACTGATGTTCCCTTTTTTTATAAAGACAGCAAAGGAAAAGGAAAGCTGGTTTTCGGGGTAAGCGTACTGGCAAACACAGTAGGAGCGGGCGCTCCTTATCCGGATGGATTTATTTATATATATGGGATCCGCGGACCCTTTAAACAACTGGTGGTGGCGCGGGTCGAAGACCGGCTCTTCGAGGATTTTTCCAAATGGACATTCTGGGATGGTGAAAATTGGAGCTCTGATGTTCACAATATGGCTGCTCTGACAGACCGGGTTAGCAATGAGATGAGTGTTAGCTTTATGAAAGACGGACGTGTGATTGCTGCATATCAGCTCGACACAAATTCGCCCGATATTATGATCCAGGCTGGCAAAACACCGGCAGGTCCTTTCCAGCCGGCAAAAAAAGTCTGGTCTACTCCGGAGATCTATGAAGACCTTGACTTTTACACCTATAACGCCAAAGCACATCCGCATTTGTCGGAACCAGGCGAGTTGCTGATCAGCTACAATGTAAACTCTTTCGATTTTCTGAAAGACATCAAATACAGTCCACACCATTTACGCCCCCGGTTTTTTACCGTTAAATACGAATAAAATGCGGTCAGATCTGGTATCCATTCAAAATGACAAAATTGTTTTGAAGGTTGCGAAAGCCGGCGGCGCCATAGTTGAATTCAGGGTAGCCGGAGAGGAAATCAACCCGATTAACTTTTCGTATCCGTTTATACTGCCGAATGGAAACACCCATTTTTTTAAAGGTCATTTTATTTGCCTTGGCCGCTGGGGCGATCCTTCGGAAGGAGAGCAGAATTCAGGTATTATCAAGCACGGCGATTTTGTAAGTCTTGATTGGGATGCCAGTCAGAATGACAATAAGATCCACATGTCGGCCACATCAAAGCTGGAAGGTTTATCGATAAATAGAATCATCGAAACTGACCAGGTATCCAGCTGCTTCAGGACAACGGAAATTGTAAAGAACCTGAACCCCATTGGCCGGATTTATAACCTGGTACAACACCCTACGGTTGCGGCTCCCTTTCTTGATTCAGACACAATAGTTGATTGCAATGCGGAAATTGGATTCGACTATCTGCATGAAAACTATTGTGAAAGCAACATGGACACCTGGCCTGAATTGCATACCCGTGAAGGCAGGAATATCAATCTGAGAAATCCTCAAACAGAATACAGCTCCGTTTTTTCTTTTGTAATAAAGGAAGAAAAAGGCTGGTTGACGGCCTGGTCGCCTTCCACCGGTACGCTGTTGGGCTATAGCTGGAATAAAACAGATTTCCCATGGATCAATCACTGGATACATTGGGAGAATGGAAGGATCAAATATCGCGGACTTGAATTCGGAACAAGCGGGGTTCATAAAACTTATAAAGAAATACTTGACAATTATGTTAAGCTGGCCGGTGAAAGAACCTTTCGTTATATTGATGCCGGTGAAACTCAGCAAACTTCCTATATTTCATTTATAACCAAAATGAAATCGCCTTTTAAAGGGGTTGAAGACATTAAACATAATGAAGCCGGATTTATCCTGATTGAAAAGGATACCGGTCGTGAAATACCTATTGCTCACTCATTTTACCAATGATGAATTTCAGGAATAAGACATTTGTAATTACAGGAGGAAACAGAGGCATCGGGGCGGCCTGTACAAAAGCCCTTTTAGAAGCGGGCGCCCGTGTCGCGGTATTTGATCTGGATCCGGAAGGTACCGCTATGGAAAATCTGTCATACTATCAATGTGATGTTTCCAATAGCATGCAGGTGCAAAAAGCGATGCAGGCGGTGGCCAATGAATCAGGATCTATTTACGGCCTGATCAACAATGCCGGCATTCAACGCTACGGCACTGTTGCCGACACCGATGAGGCCGACTGGGACCTTGTTATGAACGTGAACCTTAAAAGTTATTTTCTATGTTCCAAATATGCGGTTCCGCAGATGCTGAAAAATGAAAAAGGGGTTATTATTAATATTTCCAGTGTGCAGGCTTTCGTAACGCAGGATAAAGTGGCCGCATATGCTACTGCCAAAACGGCTATCCTCGGACTTACCCGGAGCATTGCCATCGATTTTGCGCCCAGGATCCGCTGTGTGGCTGTTTGTCCGGGCACCATCGATACGCCCATGCTCCGCGATTCAATTGCTTTATCACCCGACCCGGATGCCGTAATGCAGGAATGCGTAGATATGCACCTGGCCAACCGGATCGGAAATCCCGAAGAAGTGGCCGCACTGGTCAAATTTCTCTGCAGCGATGAAGCTTCATTTATCACCGGTGAAACCATTCGGGTAGATGGTGGTTTGGGAATTAAAATTCAGGGCAGCAAAAAAGACTAACATATGCGTATAACCGATATTAAAGCTACCACGGTGGCGGTTCCTCTCGAAGCGCCGATCCGGCATGCCAATGGCGCGCATTGGGGGCGTTTTATCAGAACCATTGTAGAAGTGGAAACCGATGAAGGAATAACCGGGCTTGGCGAAATGGGAGGAGGCGGCGAATCGGCAGAAGCCGCATTTAAAGGACTGAAGCCCTATCTGCTTGGCCATGATCCCATGCATCTTGAAGCCCTGTACTGGAAAATTTGCAATCCCACCGCTTCATTATACAACAATCGTACGCAGTTACATGCGGCTATTGAGTTTGCATGCATCGACATTATTGGAAAAAAGCTGGGAATTCGGGCCTGCGATCTGCTGGGCGGTCCCATGCGGGAAGAAGTTCCTTTTGCCTCCTATCTTTTTTTCCGGTACCCTGATGCAAACAATGCAGGAAAGGGGGGCGAGGGAACGGTGGAAGAAATGGTGAATCATGCCAAACAACTGGTAAGAGAGCACGGCTTTACTACCCATAAACTGAAAGCCGGAGTGTTTGCCCCGGATCATGAGATCGAAGTGTTTAGAGCCATATCGGAAACATTCCCTGATCATAAAGTAAGGATTGATCCAAATGCAGTCTGGACGGTGGAAGAAGCCATCCGGATCGGCCAGTCTATCGAAGATCTTCCCAATGATTATTTTGAAGATCCCACCTATGGCCTGGAAGGAATGCGCCGTGTGAAGTCAAGAGTACGGATCCCGACCGCCACCAATACCGTGGTTGTCAATTTTGAACAGCTGGCCTCCTGCATCCGCAACGAATCCATCGATGTTATCTTACTCGACACCACATTCTGGGGCGGTTTACGTCAGGCATGGAAAGGAGGGATTGTTTGTGAAAAAATGCAGCTCGGTATTGCCGTTCATAGTTCCGGCGAACTGGGAATTCAGCTTGCAACCATGCTTCATCTTGGCGCCGCTTTGCCCAATCTCAGCTTTGCAGCCGACGCGCATTATCACCATCTCACCGATGATATCATTGAAGGTGGCAAAATGAAATACGTAAATGGAGCCATCGCTGTGCCTCAGGGTGTGGGTCTTGGAGTAACGCTTAACCACGACAAGCTGAGGCAATACAATGAATACTATCTCGAAACCGGAGGCTATATGTACGACAGAGATCCCCATCGCGAGGGATGGTTCAGCGTACTGAATGATAACAGGCGCTGGGCTTCTTTAAAAAAATAATATGGCAAGAACAATTAACGAAGTTTCCATTTTCGCCGATGGGCTGGATCATCCCGAATCAATAGCCATTCATCCCGATCAATCGGTATGGGCGGGTGGGGAAGCCGGCCAGATTTATCGCATTTCAGCCGATGGGAAAGAAATCAGCGAAATTGTAAACACCGGCGGATTTGTACTGGGAATCGCGTTTTCGCCCGACCTGAGCTGGCTTGCTATCTGCGACCTGAAGAACAAATGCGTATGGAAACTTGAATTAAAGTCTAAAACCCTTACGGCACTCCGTACAAACGGTAATGATCAAGCGCTGATTACGCCGAATTTCCCTGTTTTTGATAAGAAAGGTAATCTCTACGTTTCCGATAGCGGAAATTTCAGGCAGGTAAATGGAAGGATCTGGAAATTTACGCCAGACGGAATGGGATCGGTATGGCACCCAGGCCCTTTTTCATTCGCCAATGGTATGGCCCTGAATGCAGCCCGGGATCAGTTACTGGTGGTTTGCACCTGGTTGCCCGGCGTTGAACAGGTTGAAATTGATACTGATGGAAATCCGGGAGAACGAAAAATACTGGTCCATATCCCCGAAACCTGTCCCGATGGTATAGCCATCGATCAGAAGGGCCGGGTATATATTTCATGCTATGCGCCCAATACCATCTTTTCCTTCGATCTGAACGATGGCTTAACTACGGTTGTTCATGACTGGGAGTCGCACACCATTTGCAACCCGACCAATATTGCATTCGGCGGTCATAACAGGCAGCAATTGTATATCGCAAATCTGGGGCGATGGCATATTTCCACCATGGAAATGGAAGTTCCAGGCCTGCCTCTTTTTTAATCCTAACAAATTCCCGATGATTACCAGAACATTTTTATTAACGGCCATATTTTTAATTGGAAATACTTTTAATTCCATGGCCGGTCCGGGCAATATTGCGCCCCAGGCAAAAGTGACTACATCTTCAGATCGCAATGATCAATTCAACGGATTAAAGGCGGTTGACGGATTGATTGGAATAGATGGTTTCGGCGAATGGGCCTGCGAAGGCGTAATAACCGACTGGGGTTATATCCGTTTTCCCTGGATTCAGCTCGACTGGGAAAAACCGGTATCAGTCAATAAAGTCGTATTGTTCGACAGAGCTTCAAAAAAAGAAAATATTGCCGGGGGAAAATTGTTGTTCAGTGATGGTTCTGTTATTTGGGTGAATCAACTGCCTTCAGATGGCCGTGGCAAGGCTATTCATTTTTCTTCCAGAACCATTCAATGGGTACGATTTATTGCAACCGATGGTACCGGCCTGGATCTTGGTTTGTCGGAATTCGAGGTTTTTCCTACCCCTGGCGAAACGGTGGATTTCGTGTCCCGCGTGGATCCATATATTG
>JAEZAY010000521.1 GCA_023427575.1 Bacteroidota bacterium
AAGCCATCCGTGAAAGGGATTTTACCGTTAAATTTCTCCCCACCGGAAAATATGAAATGGATCAGCTTATTGGCGTATTCAACAACATGATCGATCAGCTTCGAATTGAAAGGACCAAACAGGAGCAACAGCATTTTTTCCTGGAAAAGCTGATCCAGACCTCACCCACGGGAATTATTATCCTGGATTACGACCGCATAATCGAGCAGGTAAATCCGCGGGCTCTGGCTTTGCTTGGATCAGAAGAAAACCGGCTGCGGGGAAAAAAAATTCATCAATCAGACAATCCTTTTTTAAGGCAGATCGCTCACTTGAATCCCGGCGATTCCAAAACCTTCAGCCTTGATGGAATTCATACAAATAAAGTACAGGTATCATCCTTTATCGACCGGGGTTTCCCTCGGATCTTTATAATGATCGGGGAGGTCAGCGCGGAAATCCTTGCTACAGAGAAAAAAGTGTATGAAAAGATCATCCGGATGATGGCGCATGAAGTGAATAACACGATCGGACCGGTAAATTCCATTCTGTTTTCTGCGCTGAGGAAATCGAACCAGGAAAAGGGGAAGGCCGACCTTTTGCAATCGGCCTACCAGGTAGCCATCAACCGGAACAATAACCTGAATCAATTCATGCGGAATTTTGCCGATCTGGTGAAACTGCCCGAGCCGGTTCTGAAGCCGGTGAATCTAACGGAAACCATCAAACGGGTTTGCCGTCTGATGAAGCTTAAGGCGATGGAATCCGGAATAGAAATAGTATTTGATGAATCTGAACCGGATTTTATGGTGATGGCCGAAGAGCATCAGATGGAGCAGGTTCTGCTGAACATTTTAAAAAATGCCATGGAATCTATTGTACGAAATGGTACAATAAATCTCCGGTTTGATCATAAACAGCGGGTACTAACGAAAACGGACACCGGAAAAGGAATTACCGAAAAAAACACAGCGCGGTTGTTTTCATCATTTTTTAGTACCAAGAAGGATGGCCAGGGGATTGGCCTGATGCTGGTTCGGGAAATTTTAATGAATCATGGATTTGCTTTTTCACTAAAAACCCTGGCTCCGGGGCAGACAGAATTCCGGATCCGGTTTCAATAACATCCGGATTGTTTTAATAGGTCGGTTTATGCTGAAAACAATTCAATAATCTTATTTCAGGGCAACATATACATCGGCTTCCGCATTGTTCCAGTCGGCACTGCGTTCATCGTATTTTTCATAATCGAAGGTATAAGCTCGGTTCAGATCAGAACTCCAGATCTCCCGCCAAACCTGGGCAATACAATCGGGCATTACGCCTTTTGCCTCATGCTTTTTGTAGATTCCTTCGGGAATAAAAATCTCGTCGAGAAATTCTGGTTTCTCAATCCCGGATTCCACCGGGCAGCCAATAAAATAAGAGTAGGGTTGGGTATGATCGCCTTCGTATTCAAAGTACACCGAATAGCGTTCATCGTTGAGTTTGCCCGGAATTTTTTCCTGGAGATTTTCTTTTTCAAACTGTTGCCATAACATCCCGCAATCAATGGCCGACTGACCGGATTGATTCCAGGTTTTAGTTTTCAACTTCAGCCCGAAAAGCCGGATCGCGGGTATTCTGATCGTTTCCATAATCAACTCAAATATCCTTTTAGCCAGGTCAATATACAATTATGAACTCAATAACTGTCAAATGCAACCGAAAATCGGCGCAGTTGAATCCAGTATAAAGAACCGGCATGATAAAACAAACCCTGCATTTGTTTGCAGGCCGGGAGCGGTTTTCCCAATTTCCCGGATCTGCCCGGCTCAATTTTCATACCAGATAAAAGCTTTCTACGAATCTTCCTGTAAATTCTTTCAGGGCCTTTTTATTAACGACCGTTGATGCTTCGATGGAGTTTTATAGCTAAATTTATCATATATCCAATTCGCGTATGAAATTGATATTTTTACTGCTTGCCTGCTTTACTTTTATAAGCGCCGGCGCGCAAACCCACCGGGTTGTAGTGCTTGGTACTTCAACGGCCGCCGGACTTTCAGCATCCAATCCCGATAGTTCATGGGTGCGGCGTTTTAATTATCATTATAAGTATGTGCTGGGAATTGTAGATTCCACCTATAACCTGGGTGTTTCCGGTAAAACCCAGTATAACGCGATGCCCACCAGTTACACGCCGCCGGCGGGAAGGCCGGTTAGTGATCCGGCTTTTAACGTAACGCGGGCCAATGCCTTACTGGAATCCGTTCCGGATCCTTCCAATGGCGTTGTGATCATCAACTTTCCCAGTGGAGGCTATGATACCTACTCGATCGCAGAGGTTATGAGCTCACTGCAGATTATGTACGATTCAGCGCTCAGAACGGGAAATCGAGCCTATGTAACCACCACGCAACCACGTACAAGTTCGGGATTTAATACTTCCGCGGTAAAAAGGAAGCTGGCCGATTTAAAAGATTCCATTATCAATCGCTTCGGCGTAGCCAATACCATTAATTTTTGGGATGGAATGTATGATCCCGCGGATACAAGCATTCTGAATATTTATTCTTCGGGCGATAATATCCATTTTAATAATGCCGGCCATCGCGTTTTATTCGAAAGAGTGAAAGCCAAAAACATCTTTAACCTGGCGCCATCGAACTACCGCTCCAATGTATCACCTGCCGGTTTGTGGAGCAATGCCTCGAGTTGGCAAGTCTACAATGGTACCAACTGGGTTCCGGCAACAGATCCGCCTTCAATGGGCAGCGGCACCATTACCATTCAAAATGGCGACAGCATCGCCTTAACAGGATTTGCTGAAGCCGATCAACTGGTGATTGAAAGCGGAGCCATTTTGTCAATTTTTAATACTAGTGCCGGCAAGGCTTTTCTAACTCTGAACAATGGCGCCGGCGAAGATCTGGTCAACAATGGCAAATTGTATATTTCATCGAATGGAATTATGAATGGCAACGGGAATTTGCAAAATGGAAGTTCCGGCCAATTTATTCTTCGCAACCGCGGCATCCTGGAAGTGAATGCAGTAAACAATGGAACGTTCTGGGTAAACAGTACCGGTATTATCCGAAACCGAAATTTTACAAATAATAAATTGTTTGTGCTGCAGGATTTAACACTGAACCTGATCAACTCTCAATTCATTAACAACGATTCGATGAGCATAATCGGATCGGGAAATACGTTTATTGCCGACTCAACTCTAAAAGGAGGCATTTTTACGAATGCAGCGACGGGGATTATTCAAAGGCAAAATGCGGCGGGCGTAACCAATTTTAATGCATCGGTGAATCTGGTTAACAATGGTCGTTTAAAAGGTTTTGGAGAGTATATTGTAAACC
>JAEZAY010000098.1 GCA_023427575.1 Bacteroidota bacterium
ACCCTGCCCCACCCGATGCCGAAGATGTTTTCACCAGTTCGGGAATTCCGATTGATTCGCCGCCTGAAAAAAATCTTTGCCTGCAGGCCCTCAAACTCATGCGGCAGTTTCATCCCGTGATTGGTCCGGTCAGAATGCATCTGCATAAAAAAATTCCGATGGGTGCCGGTCTTGGCGGCGGCTCTTCCGATGCCTGTTTTGTGCTTAAGCTGCTGAATACAAAATTTGGGCTGCAACTATCCGACGCCCGTTTGCTGGAATACGCTTCAATGCTGGGCAGCGACTGCCCATTTTTTGTAATCAACAAACCCTGTTTTGCCAGCGGGCGCGGTGAAATTTTGGAAGAAGTGGAACTCGATCTCAGCATGTATTCCATTGCGATTGTCGATCCGGGTATTCATGTTTCTACAGCAGAAGCTTTTGCCGCCATAATACCTGCCGTTCCGGTTCGTTCGGTAAAAGAGATCATTCAATCCGGGATCAGCAACTGGAAGCTCGAATTGATCAATCAGTTTGAAAATTCCATTTTCCTTTCGTACCCGGATCTCTTTAAAATTAAGACAACACTGTATGAAGCCGGAGCCCTTTATGCTTCGATGAGTGGATCGGGAAGTTGTTTTTACGGTATATTTCCGAAAGCGGCTATTCCGTTGCTGCAGTTCGAAAAACCATATCAGGTTTATATTTTAAATTAGGTTCCGTGAAAGTATCCGGTTTTACATTTATCCGCAATGCCATTCAGTACGATTATCCCATCGTTGAGTCCATCCGTTCGATGCTGCCCGTATGTGATGAAGTAATTGTGTGCGTAGGTAATTCATCCGATGATACGGCTTCACTTATACAGAAAATTGGCGATCCCCGGATCAGAATTGTTCATACAGTCTGGAACGATGCCTTAAAAAAAGGCGGGGCGGTTCTTGCCGATGAAACCAATAAAGCTTTTGCTGAAGTGGCTGCGGATTCAGACTGGTGCTTTTATCTTCAGGGCGATGAGCTGCTTCATGAGGATTATGTGCCGACGCTTCTTGATCCCATGCGTCAATACAAGGATCAGAAAGAAGTGGAAGGACTGCTTTTTCCGTACAAACATTTTTACGGCAGTTACGATTATGTTGGCGATTCCCGGAAATGGTACAGTCATGAAATTCGCGTTATCCGCAACGATAAATCGATTTATTCTTACCGTGATGCCCAGGGTTTCCGAAAAGAAGGCCGTAAACTCCGGGTGAAACGTACCGGGGCCTGGATCTATCATTATGGCTGGGTTCGTCATCCACACCATCAGCTTCAGAAAAGCGTTGGCTTTGAGCAGTTGTACAGCGATGATTCAGTGAGCAAAATGATTTCGGAAAAGGATCTGACAGAATTTGATTACTCGGGCATCGATTCGCTTTCCCTGTTTAAGGGTACCCATCCAGCGGTGATGAAAGAGCGGATTGCACGTAAAAACTGGCAATTTGAATTCGATATTACCCGGAAAAATTTTACATTGAAAGGATACCTGCTCCACCTGATTGAAAAGCTTACCGGAAAAAGGCTTTTTAACTACCGTAACTACCGCCTCATCCGCTAACGCGAAATTTCGTATCTTCGGACAAATCAGCGAATAATTAACCGGACTTCCAACATATCATTTCTTCAGTTCAATCTCGATTTCCTTGATCATCCCTGATCGGGTCGGCTAATATTTTGTTTTAACGCTTATCATAATCCGGCACTTTGGAAAGATCATATCACTGTGATCCGGATCCTAATTTCATTTTACAATCAATAACAGTATATGAATCCGAACAACTCTCAATATTATATTGATCTCGAAGAAAAATATGGGGCGCACAATTATCATCCTCTGCCTGTAGTTTTAAGCAAAGGGGAAAATGTACATGTTTGGGATGTGGAAGGAAACCGGTATTTCGATTTCCTAAGTGGCTATTCAGCCGTAAACCAGGGTCATTGTCACCCGAAAATTATAAAGGCCTTTATTGAACAGGCTTCGAAGATTTCACTTACTTCCCGCGCTTTTCACAGTGATGTATATGCGGAATATACAAAGTTCATGTCGGAATATTTTGGCTACGATAAAGTACTGCCCATGAATACCGGCGTGGAAGCGGTGGAAACGGCTATTAAACTGGCCCGCAGATGGGGTTATGAACGGAAAGGCATCAAAGAAAATGAAGCAAAAATTGTGGTCTGCAACGAAAATTTTCATGGCCGCACCAGCACGGTAATTTCCTTTAGCAGCGATCCGTCCGCATATGCCCGGTTTGGTCCGTATATGCCCGGATTTATTTCCATTCCATTTAATGATACCCATGCGCTGGAGGAAGCTTTGCAGGACAGGAATGTTTGCGGATTTCTGTTTGAACCAATTCAGGGCGAGGCGGGTGTTGTAGTTCCGGATCAGGGCTTTTATACAAAAGTCCGGCAACTCTGTTCCGAATACAATGTACTGATGATGGCCGATGAAATTCAGACCGGCTTATGCAGAACCGGGAAGCTGCTTGCCTGCGATCATGAAAATGTAAGGCCCGATCTGCTGATCCTGGGCAAGTCTTTAAGCGGGGGCACCATGCCGGTTTCGGCGGTTT
>JAEZAY010000396.1 GCA_023427575.1 Bacteroidota bacterium
GGTATTGGTGGATCTGTATAGTGGCTATTCAAAAGACGCGGCCGCTTTTTACAATGCCAGCAACTTTAATGATGCGCTGACCAATTTCGAAAACAGCCTGAAGATTTTTGATTTTATGGCGGAGAAAGGCTGGACTGAAGGAGCCAAACTGGATACCACAACCACATTGTACGCCGGCATTTCAGCAGAAAAGGCAAATAAGCCCGATGTTGCTGCCACCTATTATGGTAAAATTGCGGAGGCTAAAGCCAAATCGGAAGGATTTGTTGAAATCTACAAATGGCTGGCCGATCATTACAAACGCAAAGATGACATTGCCAATGCTTCCAAATACCTGAATCTTGGTAAGGAAGTTTACCCGCAGGATTTGTTCTGGTCTGGATTTGAGCTGGATATGCTTCGTGAGGGTGGTTCCAAAGACTCGCTTTTTGTGAAGTATGAGCAGGCTGTAAAGGAACATCCGGATAATCATCTTTTCTCATTTAACTATGGCGTTGAACTGTATCAGGCCGGTTATAATGCCGATTCTACTCAGCGTCCTGCCAACTCGAAAGAACTGATAGGCAGGGCCATCGAGCAAATGGAAAATACCCTGCGGATCAAACCGGATTATCCGAATGCGAATCTGGTATTGGGGCAGATTTATTATAACCAGGGAGTGGATATTGCCAATGTAAATAAAGAGATCCGTCCGCCATCCGGTGGAAAGCTGAAACCCGAGCAGTTGAAGCAAAAGGATGATCTGAGGAAAGCCATGAACGCGAAATACGATCAGGCCCTGGTATACCTGAAAAAAGTAGATGAAACATTAGGTGGACAGGGAAAGCTGAAATCTGAAGAAAAAGGATTTCTGAAAGAAACCTACGATCTGATGATCAGCATTTTTGAACAACGCCAGGACAACGATAATGTAACCCTGTATTCTGAAAAGTTCAATAACGTCGATAAGGTGCATTAAAGAAACTGGAAACAATAAATTAAAAAGGGAACCTCAAATAGGTTCCTTTTTTTATGAGTTGATATGAAAGGGGTGGCTAAAAAGGCAAAGTGTTTTAAAAGTGAAAAGCAGGTAGAACAGAAATACTCAAACACTCTATTTAACATAATATAAATTATAAGAAATATTTAGTCTTGAATTTTGCAGGAGAATGCGTGACTGCTTGCCGGGTTCATAAGCCCGGTATGGTCTTTTTATATTTTTAAGGCGACAATATTTTTCCTGGACAAGTATTCAGGGATTAGAGTTTTTTTTTATAAATGTTGAATTTCAATCAAACCTTATAATTAATTAAAAATCAGATAAAGATTAACATGGCAACCATTTCATATCATGCTTCTCACGAACAGTTTAAACCCGGCGATCTGGTGAATTTCACAATTCTGGCGGAGAAATCCGGTTTTACCGGTGCTGCCTGCTCCGATCATTTTCATCCCTGGAGTGAAGCTCAGGGGCAAAGTGGATTTTCCTTTGCCTGGCTGGGCGCGGCAATGCAGGCCACCAGATTACCATTTGGTGTGGTATGCGCTCCGGGACAAAGGTACCATCCAGCGATAGTTGCCCAGGCGGCGGCTACTTTATCGCAAATGTTCCCCGATCGATTTTACATGGCGCTTGGCAGTGGCGAAGCCCTGAATGAAAAAATTACCGGCGAAAAATGGCCGGCAAAAAAAGACCGGAATCAGCGCCTGCTGGAATCCGCTACCGTGATCAAACAATTGCTGGCTGGCGAAACAGTCAATTTTAAAGGATTGATAAAGGTGGAAAATGCGCGCCTCTATACATTGCCCGAAAACCCGCCGCTCCTGGTTTGCGCCGCTGTAACCAAAGAAACGGCAGCCTGGGCCGGCTCCTGGGCCGATGGGCTGATCACCGTACATCGTCCCTTTAAAGAATTGAAAGAAGTTGTTCAGGCCTTCCGGGATAATGGCGGTTCCGGAAAACCTGTATTCTTAAAATCACAGATCTCCTTTGCAAAAACGGAGGCCGAAGCCCTTGCCGGCGCTCACGAACAATGGCGTACCAATGTACTCGACAGCAGCCTGCTCGCCGATATGGTCGAAGTCCGACATTTTGATGCCGCCGCCCAATTCGTAAAACCGGATGATATGTTTGAAATGGTGCGGATTTCAGCCGATCCCAAAAAACAACTGGATTGGATCCTGCAGGATTTGGAACTGGGATTTGATAACATCGTTTTACACAATGTAAACCGGGCCCAGGAATTTTTTATTCAGGAGTTTGGCGAAAAAGTTCTTCCGCAGTTGAAAGGCTAATGCACGGAATCGAAACTTTCTTCGGCGAATTGCAGTTTACTCAGGCTTCGGTAAAGCCCGTCTTCCATCCCAATCAATTCAAGGTGGTTGCCGCTTTCCCGAACCATTCCTTTTTCCAGAACGATGATCTGATCGGCATTCCGGATGGTTGATAATCGGTGTGCAATTATAAAGGAAGTCCGGTTTTTCATCAGGTTATTCAGGGCATCCTGAACCAATGCTTCTGAAGCCGAATCCAGTGAACTGGTGGCCTCGTCTAAAATCAGAATCACAGGATCTTTCAGGATGGCTCTGGCGATCGCAATGCGCTGGCGCTGGCCTCCCGATAATTTTACGCCGCGTTCACCTACAACGGTATCATAGCCTTCCGGGAATCCATTGATAAATTCATCGGCATGTGCCTGTCGGGCAGCCAGTTCGATTTCATCCTGACTGGCTCCGGGCTTTCCATACGCAATATTTTCCCGGATAGTTCCGCCAAACAGCAAAACATCCTGCGGAACCAGGGCCATTTGCTGCCGCAGTTGTGAAAGTGGAATTTCCATCGCATCATGGCCATCGAAATAAATCGCTCCCGCCGTAGGATCGTAAAAACGCAATAAAAGCGAAGCAATGGTTGATTTACCGGCACCGCTGGGCCCAACCAGGGCAATCTGTTCGCCATTCCGGACCTTTAGATTCACCTTCCTCAGTACCGGGTTCTCTAACCTTGATGGATAATTGAACTCAACTTCTTCAAAACGGACTTCCCCTTTCAGCCGATATTTATCATCTATCAGTCCTTCATTCTGATTGATTGTTTCGGGTTTGGAACGGAGAATTTCCCGCACTCTTTGCGTGGCGCCCAATGTTTTTTGTAACTGGCTGTACAGATCGGCAAAGCCCGCCATGCTGCCACCGACAAAAGCCGTATAAACAACAAAGGCGGTTAAGCCGCCGAAAGACAGTTCACCCGCCTGCATTAAGCCGGCTCCATACCAAACAACCAAAACGATGGCCCCAAAAACACTCATCAGTAAAAAGGAAACAAACAAGCCCCGGAACTTTCCATTGCGGATGGCGATATTTACCACTTTTTTTAAACTTGATTTATAACGGTCGATCTCAAACCATTCATTGGAAAAAGCCTTTACGTTGCTGATTCCCATTAGTGTTTCCTGGACAATGGTATTTGAGTCGGCCAGTTGATCCTGGGTTTGGCGTGAGAGTTTCCGAATTCTTTTTCCAAACACTACTCCCACTACCACGATCAGTGGCACTACAGACAACATCAGGAATGTGAGCTTGTGCGAAATAAAAAAGATCAATCCAATTCCTATGATCAGGGTCAGTACTCCGCGTAACACTTCGGCGAGCAGAACTGTCACCGCATCCTGGATCTGTGAAAGATCGGCCGTAATCCGGCTCGAAAGTTCTCCCACTCTTCGCTGGCCGAAAAAATCCATCGGCATCATGATCATCCGCTGGTAGATATCGCGACGCATATCGGACAATGCGTTTTCGCCAACAACCGTAAAAAGATAAATCCGCATGAATGAAAAGATCATCTGCACCAGCAACACGCCCATAATCTGAAGCGCGATAAAACCTGGTGAAGTGGATGGCAGCCCGCGGCTCAACGCATCGGCACTATCGATCAGTAATTTTAAAAAATAGGGAAATGCCATTGTACTTAAACTCGACAGTACAATAAACACAAGACCCAATGCGAATTTTTTGCGGTATGGATTTATATACCTGAATAAACGCAGTGCTTCTTTCAGTGATTCCTTATCAGGTTTGATTCCCTCCACTTCATCCTGCGCTTTCCTTTTACCTCGGGCCATTTATTTATATTAAAAATCGGTTTCTGTTTTTTAAAACAAGATCCTCCGGTTAAAAAACTAGTTAAACTCCTCCCTCTTTCCATATGCGCCATAATAGCCGGCGCCCAGCATGGGAGCTTTTTGATTCATGATTATTCTCATCGGAACCTGCTCCAGCAGATGCTGCATCCGGTCGCAATCCATATACTCGGCGAAAAAGGCCGGCCTTTGAATCAGAGGAGCAATTTTTGGCGGAATGCCGCCACCTAAAAACAAGCCACCCAGCGCCTTCATTTTTAAAACCAGGTTGGCCGATTCCCGGGCCAGATAACGTACGAAAAGATCCATTGTTTCCACGCAAATCTCATCGGCTGCTTCCATTGCAGCCCGGCTGATTACCGCCGATGGATCCCTGCCTTCAAACTGAATCCGGTTTCCACCTTCCCCCGCTTTTTTCTTTTCCGTCAGGAATTCATAAATATCAGGAATCCCGGGGCCGGAGATTAATTTCTCCCAGCTAACCACGCCGTATTTTTTTTGAAGAAATTGCTGAAGTTCAAAATCCAGTTCGGTTCTTGGACTAAAATCACAATGCCCCCCTTCAGTGGGAAAAGGATGATATACCCGGCCATCCCAAAACAGGCCGGCTTCACCCAACCCCGTTCCAGGTGCTATGATCGCTGCATTCCCCGGGATATCCTCCGAACCGGCGCTGATTTCGATAAAGTCTTCTTCAACCATCCCCGCCAGACCATAAGCCGTTGCTTCCAGATCATTCAGTAAATGCACATCGCGGATCCCGGTATTTTCCCTTATTTCCGGAATATCAAGATCCCAGGACAGATTGGTAAGCTCCACATGTCCGTTTATGACCGGACCTGCAACACCCAGACAAATGCTTTGTACGGAAAGCTGATATGTTCGGATAAATTCATCCAGGATCTCCGTCACCGAATTAAAATCTGCGGAAGCATAGGTTTCCGAAGCCCCCTGATACAGTCCGTCGGCTTCCAGACGAAATACCGATAAATTGGTTTTTGTACCCCCCACATCTCCCGCCAGTATGGAAGCATGCCTGTTTTCACGGTTCAGTCCGGGCAGGTGCAAGGGCATCAGCGACCTTTTTTTGCGTTCTTCGGAAATCATCGGCTCCTGTTTATAAAAGTATATGGGATATCCCTTTGAAAGACCAGCAAATTTACCATGTAATAGGTACCAAACAAATTCATTCGGGATTTAACTATACCGTGAGAATGAATAATTCCGTTTGATTATGTATAATTTCACCTGAAAAGTATTTATAGTGAAGTTTCTGCAATCGTCTTTCTGGGTCCGCTCCATTTTTTATACCCTTTTGCAAAGAAGCTCACTGTTTATTTTCGGCGCCCTAAGCTTTATCGCGCTGGTACGGGCTTTCAGCAAAGAAGAATTTTCCGTATGGGCCATTTATGTCGTCATTTTTTCGGTGGTTGAAAGTGTAAAGCAGGGATTGTTACGTGGTGCCACAATAAAGTTTTTGCATCTTCCCGAATATGCCGCTCAGCGTGCGTCGGTTCGGTTTGCATCCCTGATTTTAAATTTTGCTTACACGCTGCTGATCATTTTGCTGGTAATACTGTTGGGAGGCAGCTTGTCGGCCTTTTTAAATATGCCAGCCCTGCAACCTTTGTTATGGCTGTTTTGCCTGCAGGTATTTTTATTCATCCCCTTTCATCATTATGAAATCATTCTGACAGGAAGCTATAAGTTCAAAAGTATTTTCTGGGCCAACTTCCTGCGTCAGTTTATATTTTTTGTAGGAGTTATTGGGTTGTTCTTTTCCAGTCCGCAGGAATTTTCTCTCTTAACTGTTTTATGGATCCAGATCCTGGGCGTGCTGGCAGGAACCGTTATTATGATTCTGCATGCTAATAAGCTTGGTCTGAAAAGCAGTTATCATTTCAGCAAAAAACTGATTGCGGGAATGATTCAATATGGAAAATATACAGCCGGAACCAACCTGTTTTCGCAGGTTTCCCGCAATATGGACCATTTTTTAACAGCCAACCTGCTTACTGCCGCCACGGGCAAGATCTATGTGGCTTATTATAATACGGTTTCTAGAATTGGCAATATGGTAGACGTGCCATCACTGGCCGCCGCCGATGTTCTGTTTCCAAAAACCGTGGAGATACTTGAAACTAAGGGAATTGAAACCGTAAAATATTACAGCGAAAAAATGATCGCTACCATTATTGCCATTATCCTTCCCCTATCGGTTTTCATTTTTATTTTTCCCAAATGGATCATTTATATAATTGCGGGACCCTCCTACTATCCCGCCATTCCCCTGCTGCAGATTACTATCCTATTCAGCATGGTTCGTCCACTAAGCTACCAGTTTGGAGCAACGATGGACGCGATTGGTAAACCGCATATTAATTTTAACGCCAATCTGTTGTTCGTCATTCTAAGTTTGGTACTGAACTATGGCTTCATCCGGCTTTTTGGCGGGCTGGGTCCTGCTTACGCGATGGCGGTATATTTTTGCATTTCCGGATCCATTATGATTTTTTTGCTTAAAAAATTTACCGGAATGGAGCTGAGGTCCATTGGCAATCATACCATGGCCCTTTATAAAAAAGGATTTGATCTGATCCGCGCACGGTTTCTAAAATAATTTCCCGATACCTGAACATGAATATTAATGAACAATTGCTGCAGAAAAGTTCCCGAAAACAGGCTGAACTGATCCGCGATTATATTGGAGCGGATCCAGGACGTTTCAGGAAGCTGATGGATCTGTTCTTTATATCCGATCCTGTTCCAGCCATGCGGGCTTCCTGGGCAATTAGTCTTTGCGCCGATCATCATCCTGAGCTGCTCAAACCATATCTGGGAAAACTGATTCATTACCTCGCCAGCTCCGAAAACCACCATCCCGCCATAACACGGAATCTCAGCCGTGCCTTGCAGAAATCTCCCATACCCGTCAAATACCAGGGCCATTTAATGAAAATTTGTTTTGATCTTATTTTAAAACCAGAAACTCCAGTTGCCTCTAAAGTGAATGCATTAAGCATACTGGCTAATCTTTCAGAGATCTATCCTGAAATAAAAAACGAATTAAAAATGATCATTGATACGCAGTGGCCGGCTGAGAAGGCCGCATTCAGAACTCGTGCAAAAAAACTGAAGCTTGTCCTTCATAAATAATTGCTTTTAAAATCTTGCGCAGATATGCAGCCCTCGCCTTGTGCAAAGTGTATCTGGCTACGGCAGTGATAATGTGATAATGAGATAATGTGCAAATGTGCAAATTCAAATCCGGACAGTTTTATTCTTTAGCTGTGACTTGTTTTATTTTACGTCGTCCGTTTAAATTTAGTTATTAGCAAATCATTGGTGTCCGGTTAATTATTTTCAATTTACCTGAAACCTGTATC
>JAEZAY010000230.1 GCA_023427575.1 Bacteroidota bacterium
AACATTTCCCAGCTTTGGTAACAACTGTTTTTATTTTACGCCGTCCGTTTCAATTTTCTTAACGGATTTCTTCCGAGGCCCGGGGGAAATACCTTTTTTCCGGACAGCAGTGATGTGGATATTAGCAAATTTCCACATTGGCACATTTTCACATTACTACCGTGCCCGAGAATACATTTACCCAAACACTGGTGCTTCGCGCTGCCGATTCCCAACTAAATCACTTACAGAAAAGAACCTTTGCGCTAATATCCCGCCGCGCTATCCTCACCGCGTTTATCCGCAATGGCAGTCATTTTACCGGAATCGTCTATTACAATCAGCTCAACGCGACCAATACTGTTCCGATCCACTATCCTGTATCCGACAGACTCGAGTTTTTTACGGGTTTCCGCTGGAAAATCGCGTTCAACCTGAATATTATCCGGCAGCCACTGATGATGGAACTTTGGCTTGTTGACCGCGTCTTCCGGGCTCATCCCAAACTCCAGCAGGTTTATCAGCGTTTGGAAAACGGAAGTGGTAATGGTTGTTCCGCCGGGAGTTCCCACTACGATGTATGGCTTTTTATTTTTCAACACAATGGTTGGAGTCATCGAGCTCAGCATTCGTTTTCCCGGTACGATCGCATTGGCTTCGGCCCCCACGGCACCATACATATTCGGAACCCCTGGTTTTGAACTGAAATCATCCATTTCATTGTTCAGCAAAAACCCGGCGCCGCCTACAACGGTATATGAACCATAACCGCCATTCAATGTGGTGGTAAGTGATACTGCATTTCCTTCGCGATCGCAGGTGCTCAGATGCGTGGTTTCTTCAGATTCAGAGATTATCCCCGGGCCGATTTCAATGCTGGTACCGGCTTTTGAAGGGTCATAATCCATCATTCTCATTTTCGCATATTCATCACTGGTAAGTTTTTTAACCGGCACTTTATAAAAATCGATATCGCCCAGAAATTTTGCCCGATCGGCATAGGCCCTGCGCTCAATTTCCGTCATTAGCTGAACCGATTGCCAGTTGGCAAAACCATAGTCCGCTACCGGATATTGAGAGATCATTTTCATCATCTGGGGTAGAAGAATTCCGCCACTGCTGGGCAGGCCCATGGTCAGGATCTCGTATCCGCGGTAACTGAACAATACCGGTTCGCGCTCCACCGCCTCATATGCGGCCAGATCTTTTAAAGAGATCAGGCCTTTGCCCCGCGCCATTTCTTCCACGATCAGCCGGGCGGTTTCGCCTTTATAAAACCCGTCCATCCCCTGATCCCGAATTCGTTTTAATGTTTCTGCCAGCTCTTTTTGAATCAGGGTATCACCTTCTTTCCAGGCTTCGCTTTTAACAAAAGCCGGTACAATGGTATTGTTCTTAAGAAAATTTTCGCGGGGTCCGTTCAGGTTTCGGGCTTCCCGGCTGGTTAGTACAAATCCCTTTTCCGCCAGATCGATGGCCGGCTGGATCAGCGTTTTAAAGGGGAGCCGGGCATATTTCATGGAAGCGAAAATTCCGGCAACTGATCCGGGAACTCCGGCAGCCAGATGTCCCTCGGTGCTGAGGTTTTCTATCACATTTCCCGCCGTATCGAGATACATATCCCGGGTCGCTTTTTCCGGGGCCTTTTCCCGGAAATCAATGGTAATATTTTTTCCATTGGCCAGTCGGGCCACTAAAAATCCACCGCCACCCAGATTTCCTGCTTCCGGGTAAACAACGGCCAGTGCCAGCTTGGTTGCAATGGCCGCATCCACCGCATTCCCACCCCGTTTCATCATTTCTACACCAATCTGACTGGCGAGCGTGTGTGCCGATGCCACCGATCCGTTCGTTACCTCCTGCTTTTTAATGATGGCATAAGACAGAGAATCAGTATGAACGGGTGTTACAGAAATCCGGTTAGAACTGGTGCAGCCCGATAATACGATTAGAAAAACCATCAGCCGTTTTCCGGCTGCGGCCAGTGAAATGCGGTATGTACACGGTTTGTTGCAGGAAGTGGAAAAGATCATGGGAACCGAAGATTTTTTCGGAAAGATAAGTCTTCCTGCTTTTTTACCTGCCTGTTAAGAATTTAAAATTCGTCCGCCAATGTTTTCCGCTTGTCAATCACAGGCTTGTCGCGTTCTTTCGTTTCCCGCTTTTCCTTACTTTCACAGATCATTAAATGACTATGCGCAGATTTCTTTTTACCCTTTGTTTCTTTTTTCCCGTTTTTTTAAGTGCTCAATTAAATTCCCCTTCTGCATTTCTGGGTTATGAAATTGGCAGCCGGTACTCGCCGCATTTCAGAGTGGTGGATTATTTCAAGCATGCAGCCGCTACAATGCCTTCGAATGTAAAGCTGGAGCAATACGGTGTTACCAATGAAAATCGGCCTCTGATCCTTGCTTATATCGCTTCCGCGGAAAATCTTGGCCGGCTGGAGGAGATCCGCAAATCGAATCTCGCGTTGGCCGGGGCCGAATCGGGCCCTTCGGCATCTCAGCAAACCCCCGCCATTATCTGGCTTAGTTATAATGTACACGGAAACGAAACCTCCAGCTCGGAAGCCGCCATGCAAACCATTTATGAACTGCTGCGTGCCGATAATCCGAATTCACGTGAATGGCTGAAAAATACGGTTGTCATCATCGATCCCTGTGTGAATCCCGATGGCCGCGACCGGTACGTAAACTGGTTTAATTCGGTGGTGGGAAAAAAAGCCAATCCAAAAGCGTTTACCCGCGAGCATATTGAACCATGGCCCGGTGGAAGAATGAATCATTATTATTTTGATCTGAACCGCGACTGGGCCTGGCAAACTCAGGTAGAGAGCCAGCAGCGGATAGTAAAATACAACCAGTGGCTGCCGCATGTGCATGTCGATTTTCACGAACAGGGTTATAATGAGCCCTACTATTTTGCTCCGGCCGCCGAACCTTTTCATGAAGTAATAACACCATGGCAACGCGAGTTTCAGACGATGATCGGAAGAAACAATGCCAAATATTTCGATCAAAACGGATGGCTGTATTTTACCCGCGAACGTTTCGATCTTTTTTATCCGAGCTATGGCGATACGTATCCAACATATAAAGGCGCGATCGGGATGACCTACGAACAGGGCGGCCACAGCAGGGCAGGAGCAGCCGTTATAAATGAAGATGGCGATACACTGACCCTGCTCGACAGGCTAACCCATCATTTCACAACGGGGATGGCAACGGTGGAAATCACTTCGCAAAACGCATCGCGGGTGGTTCAGGAATTTAAAAAATATTATGATAATGCCCGGGCAAATCCTCCGGGCGAATTCAAAGCATATTATATTAAAGCGGATGGTGGCGACCGGCTTAGCAGGCTGATTACGCTATTGGATCGGAACGATATAAAATGGGGATATGCGCCTTCCGGCTCTGCTACCGGTTTCAGCTACCTGAATAATAAATCCGAAAGCATCCGGTTTGCTTCCGGCGATATTGTGATCAATGCGAACCAGCCAAATTCAAACCTGATAAAGGTTTTGTTTGAAAGAAATTCAAAACTGAGTGATTCCGCAACCTACGATATCACTGCCTGGTCGATTCCATATGTATATGGAGTAAACACCTATGGGCTTCCGGCCTATGTTTCAAATACAACAAAAACCAAAGCTGCACCTAAATCCATTCCTTCGGTTTTAAACGCCTATGCCTATGCGATTTCCTGGAACGGGCTGCACAGTGCAAAAGCGCTATCCGGGTTATTAAATGAAGGGATCCGGGTTCGGTACGCTGAGCAGGCTTTTACAATTGGCGATCAGCAATTTGAAAAAGGAACCTTACTGGTTACCAGAACCAGTAACTTCTCCAAAGGTGATTCACTGGAAGCCATTGTTAAGCGGGTTGCAGCGGAAGCAGGGGCTTCTTACCTGCCCCTCAAAACAGGTTTTGTTGATAAAGGGTTTGATATCGGTTCCGATAAAGTAAGAACGATCAAAGCGCCAAGAGTAGGGCTGCTTGCCGGCGAAACCATATCGCCACTTGGAATGGGCGAGATCTGGCATTTCTTCGATGTTGATCTTGAATATCCGGTTGATATAATCTGGGCTAATAACCTGAATAAAAATACGCTGAGCGAAATGGATGTCCTGATCTTTCCAAATGGAAATCATCGGCTGCTGAGTGATAAGAATTCCGCTTCAATGATCCGCGATTGGGTCAGCGGGGGTGGGAAGATGATTGTGCTTGAAAATGCTTTAAAACAACTCACGGATGGCGAATGGGGAATTAAACTAAAAGGCGAGGATGAAAAGAAAGATGAAAAGAAGGAAGATAAGACAGAAGATTACAGCATTTTGCGGCGCTATGAAAACCGTGAACGGGATTACCTGACAGAATTTAATCCCGGTTCCATCTACCGGATTGAATTGGATAATTCGCATCCGCTGGCCTTCGGCTACGATGGATATTATCATACCTTAAAACAGAATGATGAAATTTATGAGTTTATCAAAGAAGGTGGCTGGAATGTGGGCATCATTAAAAAAGAAAATTTTGTGTCCGGTTTTACGGGCAGTAAAGTAAAAGCCAAACTGAAAGACGGGCTGGTTTTCGGCGTTAAGGAAATGGGCCGCGGAAGTATTGTCATGCTGGCCGACAATCCGCTTTTCAGAAGTTTTTGGGAGAACGGAAAATTGTTATTTGCAAATGCCGTATTTATGGTAGGCCAATAATTTTCCGGCTATTACTGAACAAATCTAAACCGATACTGAAATTAGCCCATGCGAACTACCCGATTCCTTTTTATACTTTTATTTCTGAACGCCGGTTTTATACAATCGCAGCCGGTGACCCGCTTTTCTTCCTCCGAGATCTATCTGAACCTGCAGAAATTAAAGGTTTTGGGATCTGTGTTATACATCGCGGCACATCCCGATGATGAAAACACCCGGCTTCTGGCATATTTGTCAAAAGAGAAGTTATTGAGAACCGGGTATCTTTCCATCACCCGCGGCGATGGGGGGCAAAATCTGATCGGCAACGAACAGGGAGTCTCGCTGGGATTGATCCGAACCCAGGAGCTGCTTGCCGCCCGGCGAATTGACGGTGCTGAACAATTTTTTACTTCCGCTTATGATTTTGGTTTTTCAAAAGGTCCGGATGAAACGTTCCGAATCTGGAACAAAGAAAAAATTCTGGGCGAAATGGTGCTGGTTATCCGAAAGTTCAGACCCGATGTAATCATAGCACGTTTTCCCGGCGATGAACGTGCGGGTCATGGCCACCATACCGCTTCGGGTTTGCTGGCAAAAGAAGCGTTTGAAGCGGCCGCCGATCCCACCAAATATCCCGGGCAATTAACATCCGGGATTTCGGTATGGAAGGCAAAAAGAGTTTTGTGGAACACGTTTAATTTCGGAAATACAAATACCATCAAGCCTGGACAGTTTCAACTGGATGTAGGCGCATTCAATCCCTTTATCGGCCAAAGCATGGGTGAGATCGCGGCCTATAGCAGAAGTGAACATAAAAGCCAGGGCTTTGGGGTTCCTTCATCCAGAGGTGAGGCGTTCGAGTTCTTCGAAACCCTGGGTGGAGATAAACCCGGACAATTGTTAACCGATGGAATAGATTTGACATGGGCCCGGGCCGGAGATCTCCGGATTGAAAAAAAGATTGACAGTATAATCGAAACGTATCGCTTCGACAACCCCTCGGCTTCTGTTCCGGCATTGATGCTATTGTTACAAACACTGGTTGATAAAACGGGTGCTGAAGAAAACAATTCTACGGAAGGAAAACAGAACATTTATCTCTACTATGAGAAAATTGCCGCCATAAACCGTCTGATCAGGGATTGTATGGGAATTCATTTTGAAGCCAGTGCCGGCGATCAGTTTGCAGTGAGCGGCGATTCTGTTACCATCAGTTTCAGTTTTATTAACCGCGGAAAGCTTACGGTGCAGCGGCCATCTGTAACGTATAACGATTCAACCTTTGTATTAGCCGATTCGGCAAAATTCAATCTTCCGGTATCAACCACCATCCGTTTCGCTCATGATGTACACCCAATGAGCGATCAGCCTTACTGGCTGAGGGATAAGATGAGTGAAGGAAGTTATACCGTTAGTAATCAAAACCTGATTGGTTTGCCAACGAATCCTGCTTATAATGTCCGTCTGCGGTTTGTTATAAATGATCAACTGTTCACTTATTTTTATCCCCTTCAATATAAATTCACCGATCCGGTGAAGGGCGAAATCCGTCAGCCGGTGATTACCGTGCCGGCTGTTGTTATTTCCTTGCAACCTTCGGTTGTATTAACGAATGTATTTCCCCGGGTAAAGCCGGTTGTTTCTGTTCGGTATCAGTCTTTAAAAGAATGGGGATTAAGAAACGGCACGGTGGAATTCAGCAGCGAAAGCAGAACGCTTGGTTCCGTTAAAGCCAGCCTCGACCTTACCAAAAACAGGGTAGGTTATATAAACTTTCCACTGGATTCGGTGATCGGGAAAAATAAAATTTCCGAATTGGCGGCAACCTTGAAGATTCCGGAGGGAAATGAAGAACTGGCGTTCAGCAATTTTATGCGGATCATTAATTATGATCATATTCCTACCATACATTATATGTATCAATCGAAAGTAAAGCTGGTAAATGAAGAGGTAAAGACCGTGGGTAAAAGGATTGGCTATATCCAGGGGGCCGGCGATAATGTAACCGAAGCCCTTGAAGCTATGGGATATGAAGTAATACTGTTGAATGAGAATGATCTGACTGCACAGCGACTGGCAGGAATGGATGCGGTGATTACGGGAGTACGGGCTTATAACGTACATGAATACCTGTCGGGGAAGTATGAATTGCTGATGGACTACGTTCATAAAGGCGGGAATCTGATTGTGCAGTACAATACCAACAGTAATTTCGGTCCCCTGCGCGGTAAGATTTCGCCTTATCCGTTAACCATTTCAAGACAAAGGGTTACGGATGAGAATTCACCCGTGCGTTTTCTGATTCCCGCTCACCGGGTCTTGAACTTTCCCAATAAAATAACGCAGAAAGATTTTGAGGGATGGACGCAGGAGCGTGGAATTTATTTTGCCGATCCAATCGATTCAAAATATCAGCAACCGCTGGCCATGAATGATCCGAATGAAGCGGAACAGAAAGGAAGTCTGATCATTGCCGACTACGGTAAAGGAAAATTTGTGTACACCGGCCTTGCTTTTTTCAGGCAGTTACCCGCCGCTGTTCCGGGAGCATACAGGTTGCTGGCGAACATCATTGCGTTAAACAAAAATAATCCGGGTTTCCAATAAAATAATTGTTTAAAATGAGCTTTAAACCGGAGCGAAGAAATGTGGCCTTATTTATTGCCATTGCAGTAGGGCTGATTGTAGGGATTTTTATAAAACGGCTGACCTTCGGGTTATTGATTGGTTTATTGATGGGCGTGCTGGTGGGAGGATTATTACCCGGCAAAAAAAAATAATGATATGGAACCTGCAGAAAAAGATCCGGTAAACTGGAATGCCTGGTATGCGGCGGTAATTGGCGCACTGGGACTGTTTATAGTTCTGGTTTATTTTTTTACCCAATATTTTAAGTGACAGCCTGATATATTATAGACCAAAACAAATGGAATGCGGTTTACCGGCTACGATTGGCTCGTATTGATTTTGACCCTGCTTCTGATTATAACCTATGGAGTTTACAGAAGCAAGACCTCAAAAAATCTGGATGGATTTTTACTGGGCGACCGGCAGATGCCCTGGTGGATGGTGATGCTGAGTATCATGGGAACCCAGGCAAGCGCCATCACTTTTCTTACAGCGCCAGGCCAGGCTTATACCGATGGAATGCGATTCGTTCAGTATTATTTCGGTCTGCCCATCGCAATGGTAATTCTCTGCATCACTTTCGTTCCGATATTTCACCGCCTGAAAATATTTACGGCCTATGAATTTCTTGAAAAAAGGTTTGACCTAAAAACCCGTACGCTCACCTCTTTTTTGTTTTTGTTATCAAGGGGATTATCCACCGGTATCAGCATCTACGCACCTTCGCTTATACTTCACAGTATGCTTGGATGGGATATTTATCTCACCAATCTTTTTATGGGAGGCCTCCTGATCATCTATACAGTTACTGGTGGCGCGAAAGCAGTGGCCTATACCCAGCAATTTCAATTTATAATAATTTATGGCGCCATGTTTCTCGCGGCCTGGTGGGCGGTAAAAATGCTTCCCGAAGGAATTGGTTTTACAGATGCCCTGCATGTAAGCGGGAAGGCCGGTAAGCTGAACGTTATTACAACCGGGTTCAGGGAAGATGGCAGCTTCGACTGGAAAGACAGGTATAATATCTGGAGTGGGATTATTGGAGGCCTTTTTCTTGCGCTCAGTTATTTCGGAACGGATCAAAGCCAGGTTGGCCGCTATCTCACTGCCAAAAATCAGAAGGAAAGCAGACTTGGTTTATTAATGAATGGATTTGTAAAAGTGCCCCTGCAGTTTTGTATCCTGTTGATTGGCGCCCTGCTCTTCACATTTTACCAGTTTTACCAGGCTCCGGCTTTTTTTAATCTGAAGCAGGAAAAAATTGTTCAGGAAAGTATTCATTCGGAAGAATATGCTTCGGCAACAGCTGTTTACAATCAGTTGCAGGGCAATAAACAGAAGGTTGCCGTTGAAATAGCCGCTGCCATCCGCAACGACGATGAGCCTGCCGTGGATCTACTCCGCAATCAGTTGATGAAGCAGCAGGAGGAAAGTGCTTTGGTGCGTGATTCCATACAGCGGATTGTAAAAAAAGCCAATCCCGGTACAGATCCAAACGATACCAATGTAATCTTCCTGCGGTTTGTGGGCGATTATCTGCCGCAGGGGCTGGTAGGGCTGATTATTGCCGTTATATTTTTATCGGCCTGGGGAAGTATAGCCGCCGCGATCAATTCCCTGGCATCCTGCACGATTGTGGATTTTCATAAAAAATTCAGCCGTAGAGAGATGTCCGCTTTGCAGGATTACCGATTGTCGAAAATGTACACTTTGTTCTGGGGTTTGTTCTGTGTATTGATTTCCATGTTTGCCTATAATCTCGGAAACAGCCTGATCGAAGCCGTCAACATCCTTGGCTCATGGTTCTATGGAACGATATTGGGAATTTTTCTGGTTGCCTTTTATTTTAAACGAATTGGGGGTACTGCTGTTTTCCGGGCAGCCATCGTTTCAGAATGTATTGTAATCGGGATCTATCTGCTCGATCTGATTTCCTTTTTATGGCTGAATGTTATAGGCGCCATCGCCGTCATTATTTTCGGATTTGTTTTTGAATTGATCCGGAAAGGTTCGGGTTCATCCACTGCTGATTAAATACTACCCTAAACGCCGAATTCTGTTATCTTTGGTAAAAATGTTTGCTATGAGAAGTATACTTTCAGCCCTTATTCTGATGATGATTGTTTCGCTGAATGCCGAAGCGCAACAATTGAGAGCACCGGTAGCATCGCCAGCTCAAACCGTAAAACAGCAGTTTGCCCTTTCCGATGTAGAAGTATCGTATTCCCGCCCTGCCAAAAAAGGCCGCAAAATCTTTGGTGACCTGGTGCCATTTGGTAAAGTTTGGAGAACCGGCGCCAACCAGGCAACCACCATCAGTTTCGGAGAAGATGTAACCTTCGGCGATAAAAAAGTTCCCGCCGGTAAATATGGATTGTTATCGATTCCCGGTCAAAGTGAATGGACCATCATTCTCACCAAACAACTGGACGTAACGAATCCGAATGCATACAAACAGGATCAGGATGTGGCAAGGGTTACTGCCGCGGTTCAGGGCCTTCCATTTGAACTGGAGTCTTTTACCATTATGTTCAATACTATCCTGCCTTCCAGCATGGAACTGATGATCGTCTGGGATGCCACCGCAGTATCGGTACCGGTTAAAGCCGATGTGGATTCGAAAGTAATGGCGCAGATTGATCAGGCGATGAATAAAGACAATAAGCCGTATTTCGCGGCCGCGATGTATTACCTGGAAAATGGCAAAGACCTCAATAAAGCAATGCCATGGTTTGCAAAGGCCGCTGAACAAAACCCGAATGCATTCTGGATCTATCATCAGCAGGCCAATGCTTATGCGAAACTGGGTAAAAAGCAGGAAGCGATTGCTGCTGCCAGAAAATCAATGGAGCTTGCCAAACAGCAAAAAAATGATGACTATATTTCTTTGAATGAAAAGCTGCTGGCTACTTTAAAATAGTTGTTCAGCTGCATAGATTTTAAAGTTTTTTAAAGAAGTCAGGCCATTAAACAAGCAGTATCCGGGTAATTTATATTACCCGGATACTTTTTTTTAGATAAAAAAGTGGAGCAAAAAAATCGGGCTCGGAATAAGATCCTAAAAATTCAAACTTCCGGCTAAATAAAAAAAGTCACAGCTTAAGAAAATAACTGTTTGTATTTGAATTTTCACATTTGCAAATTATCACATCATTGCTGTCCGGGTAATAATTTCTCATTCACCCGTAACCTTTATCAATAGTGAATTAAAAGCAGTCATTGTAAATGACCGCTTCCACTTTTTTTTAGAAAAAAAGTGGAGCAAAAAAATCGG
>JAEZAY010000320.1 GCA_023427575.1 Bacteroidota bacterium
TTTCAATGCCCTCATACACCCGGTCGAACATCACGATCGGGATCTGATTTTCCATAACCCGGATCAGGTGATCAAAACGGTTCGTTTCATTGGAAAGCGAAATGATCAGTCCATCGATACGCCTGGATGAAAGAAGCTGGGTGTTTATTACTTCCCGTTCATAGTTTTCATGGCTTTGAAATATTACCACATGGTAGCCTTTGTTATAGGCAATATCTTCCATTCCCGCAATGGTGGCCGAACAAAAGGTATTGGCAATTTCAGGAACGATCACGCCAATGATCTTGCTCCGTTTGTCTTTTAACGAGAGTGCAATGGGGTTGGGACTGTAATTCAGTTTTGCAGCCAGTTCCTTCACCATGGCCCGGGTCTCCTTTTTGATTTCCCGGCTGCCTCTTAAAGCCCTGGAAACGGTAGACGCAGATATTTTCAGTTCTCGAGCAATGTCTTTGATAGTTACATTGTGCGGGGCCTTCATAGCGGATAATATTTATACAAAACGCTGTAGTATTGGTTATTTGGTAAAATATTAATAAAAATTGATGTAGATAAATGTAATAAATATAATGCAAACGTTGCCGGCATCGAATGAAATGAAATAAGCCGGTACAATGTTTAAACACTGCGTGCTCAGGATGGTTTTTTGTCTATTTTTAAGAACGATTGATTGCGTATGAGAAAAATTGTCTGGATTTTACTCCTGTTTTCTTATGGTTCACTGTGTGCACAACTCAAATCCCGTAACAGCTCTGAAAAAAAGCGGGCTGCCTTGCAGGTGAGCGATGATGGTGAAGCATTGATCCTGCATGATTCCGGAAAAAACAGGTTGCGGTTTGTATACAAGACCATGTATCCGCCCGCTTCGGTGGATACCATTTACAAGAGGAGCGGTTTCATTCATCCACTTTGGTCGCCTTCGGGAAATGTTCTTACCCGGGTCTTCCCGCCCGATCATTATCATCATTTCGGAATCTGGAACCCCTGGGCTAAAGTAACGGTAAATAACCAGGTAGTCGATTTCTGGAATCTGAATAAAAAGCAGGGTACCGTTCGGTTTGCCGGTATTAAGCAAAAGCTTGCCAACAAAAACCATTCGGGTTTTACCGTATTGCTCCATCATGTAATGACGCCTGCAGATTCCGCCGAAATCGTTGCCATGGAAGAACTGCTTACTGTGCGTGCCAAAACGCTGAATGACTCGCGCTGGCAAATGGATTATATTTCTGAACTGAAGCCGGGCTCCGGCCAGGAGGTGGTATTAAAAACATATACTTATGGCGGACTCGGTTTTCGCGCTACGGAAATCTGGAATAATCAAAACAGCAGCATCACCAGTTCAGAGCAAAAGAACCGGAAAAATGCCGACTCCACCCGGGCAAGATGGTGTATTGTAGAAGGTGATATAAATGATACACATTCCGGGGTACTCTTTATGAGTCATCCTTCCAATTTTAATCATCCGGAGCCGGTGCGGGTCTGGCCGGAAAATATGTACAACCGCGGCGATGTATTTTTCAGTTTTAGCCCAACCAAAACAAAAGACTGGAACCTTAAAGCAGATAAACCAAACAGGCTTGTTTACCGGATGATCGTATTCGACGGCGCTCTTCGTCCGGAAGAAGCGGAAGAATTATGGCAAAAGTTTGCGGCCGAAAGGCAGAAATAGGAAATCAGATTAAAACAAAGGAAATAATCCGCATCATGAAAGCAGGCATAAAAACGAACAGATTCAAAACAGGCATTTTATCGGGCTTTATCTTGTTAAGCCTCGCGTATGCATGCAGTACCACAAAAAAAGGAAGCGCGGCCAACTTTAACTGGAGCGAGGTTCACGTTCTTGTATACACGAAAAACGGGAAGGGCTATGTGCATGCCAATATTCCCGCTGCGGTGCGAAGTATCCGGGAAATGGGAAATACCCATGGGTTTAAAGTAGACGTAAGTGATGATCCCGCCGTGTTCACCGACGAAAACCTGAAAAAGTATAATTCACTTATATTCACCAGCACCAATAACGATGTGTTTGATACCGACGAGCAGCGAGTTGCCCTGATGCGCTATACGCAGGCCGGAGGCGGCTTTGTGGGCATCCATTCCGTTACCGGAACAGAACGGAAATGGGAATGGTTTAAAAGGCTTGTTGGCGGAACCTTTGTACGTCACGCCAAATTTCAAAGCTTTAAACAGGTGGTAATCGACAGAAACCATCCTTCCACTCATTTTATTCCCGAAGGCTGGGAGAATGCCGATGAATGTTACTATATGACTACCATTAATCCGGATCTAAATGTACTGATGGCGCATGATCTTACCACAGTGGATGACCCGGAAAAACCCCTTGTTTACGGCAACAGTTATCCCTCGGCCTGGTGCCATAGCTTTGATGGTGGCAGGCAATGGTACACTGCGCTGGGCCATGATTCAACCATGTATCAGAACGAGATTTTCCGCAAACATATTCTGGGCGGCATTGAATGGGTGGTGAAAGAAGCAAGGCCTGATTATTCAAAAGCGCGAGCGCGTTCTGTAAATGAAAAACTTCCATATTGATAAACGGTAAAACTCTGAAATCTCATTTTTAAAATCTCATCTCACCGGCATATGAATCAGCAACAATCCAGTTCGAGAAGAAAGTTTATTAAGAATTCTCTGGCAACCGCTGCCGGAACAGTCGCCCTCAGTGGTTTTCCCAGTATTGTACCAGCTTCGGTTTTCGGTAAACATGCGCCGAGCAACCGCATTAATATCGGGGCGATCGGAATTGGACGGATCTCGCGAACCCACGATCTGCCAGGCGTCTGGAAATATGATCAGGCCCAGATCGTCGCAATATGTGATGTCGACAGTAAAAGAGCCAAAGAAGGGCAAAAGCTGGTGAATGATTATTACTCCAAAAAAACCGGGAAAGCATACGATGGAGTAAAAACCTTTGCCAATTATGAAGACCTGATCAACGATAAAAACATAGATGCAGTGATCATTAGCACTCCTGATCACTGGCATGTGCTGCCGGCCATGAAGGCAGTCCGTGCAGGCAAGGATGTTTATCTGCAAAAGCCGGCTTCGTTAACCATACATGAAGGACGTTTGCTGAGCAATGAGGTGAATAAAACGGGCAGAATTTTACAGATCGGCAGTCAGCAGCGGTCCATGCCTCAGTTTAAAAGAGCCTGCGAGCTGGTCCGTAATGGACGGATTGGAAAGTTGCATACGATATACGTAGGACTGCCCATTGATGATCCGAAAGAAAATACGGTGGAAAAAGAAATGCCGGTTCCGGCCAACCTGAATTATGATATGTGGCTGGGATCCACTCCCGAAGTGTACTATACGGAAAAAAGAGTGCATCCGCAGGAAGGGTACGGCAGGCCTGGATGGCTTCGCTGCGAGCAGTTTGGTGCAGGCATGATCACCGGATGGGGCGTTCACCATTTTGATATTATGAACTGGGGGATGGATACTGAATTCACCGGACCGCTGGAAATCTCCGGAACCGGGCAGTTTCCAACAACAAACGTATTGTGGGATGTACACGGGCCTTATAAAACGGAAATGCAGTATGCGAATGGGGTGAAAGTACTTGCAAGCAATGAATACCCCAATGGTGTCAAGTTTATCGGATCTGAAGGATGGATCTTTGTAACCCGTGGAAATTATTCAGTTACTGCCAGTGATCCGGTGGCCAAGGATAAAAATAATAAAGCCCTCGATGCCAGTGATCCGAAGATCCTCGACTCCGAAATCGGCAAAGATGAAATTCATTTATACGATAGCCGCGACCATCACGGCAACTGGCTTGATTGTATTGTAAGCCGGAATACACCAATCACGCCAATTGAGGTGGGCCATCGCGCCTGTTCAATAAGCCTGCTTAACCATACCGCCATGAAACTGAAACGAAAATTATACTGGGATCCCCTGAATGAACGCTTTCTGAAAGATGATGAGGCAAATACCTATTTAAAACGTCCGCAACGATCGCCATATGCCGTACATGCCTGAGAATAGTTATTTCTTCTTTATCTTCCGTCCAGTTTTCAAAAATAAAAATTTGATAAAAGGCGCTCATGAATGCAAGGCACTGGTTCTTTATTTTATTTTCTGCGATGAGTCTTTCCTGTAATAACCAGAAGCAGGCGGCTGGCGAACTCAGTTTGGTCACACTCGACCCGGGTCATTTTCATGCAGCACTTGTGCAGAAAACAATGTATCCTGAACTGGGCTCTACCGTTTATGTATATGCGCCCGATGGCAAAGAGCTGAACACGCATCTCAGCCTGATTGATCAGTATAATTCAAGGGCCGAAAACCCCACCCGCTGGAAAGAGGAATTGTACCGTGGAAATGATTTTCTCGACAGGATGATTGAAGACCGGAAAGGAAACCTGGTGGTGCTTGCCGGAAATAACCGGCGCAAAACAGAATATATTTTTCGTTCGGTAGAATCCGGTCACCATGTGCTGGCTGATAAGCCAATGGCGATTGATCCGGCAGGATTTGATCTGCTGCTTCAGTCTTTCGGCAAAGCCCGCGAAAAGGGGCTGGTATTATATGATATCATGACAGAACGTTCTGAAATCACCAATAGGCTGCAAAGGGAACTGGTGGCTGATTCCGCCCTTTTTGGGAACCTTCAAACAGGAACGGCAGAAGAACCTGCCGTATTTATTGAAAGTGTACATTATTTTTCCAAACAGGTTTCAGGCAAACCACTGATTCGTCCCGAATGGTTTTTTGATCCCAAACAACAGGGCGATCCCGTTTCAGATGTAGGGGTACACCTGGTTGATCTTATTCAGTGGATCTGTTTTCCGGATCAGGTCATCGACTATAAAAAAGACATTGTTCTTAATCATTCACGTTCATGGCCCACACCATTAACCATTTCACAGTTTGGCAAGGTTACCGGGGCAACCAGGTTTCCGGATTATCTGTCGAAGGATCTCGTCGGCGATACGGTTTTTAACGCGCATGCCAATGGTGAAATCGGATATTCAATAAAGAATGTTTTTGCAAAAGCAATTGCCCGCTGGGATTATGAAGCGGCAGAAGGCGGCGATACGCATTATGCCCGGATCAAAGGGGATAAAGCCGAGATCGTGATTCACCAGCGGCCGGAGGAAAACTTTAAACCCACCATCTATATTATTCCGGCTAAAAATAGAAGCCGGTCGGAGTTTTTCAGTACCGGCGATCAAACCATTCGCAACCTGCAGCAAAAATATCCCGGCGTATCACTGGAAAGACTGGCCGATTCAATCCGGATTCAAATTCCGGAAACGTTGAAGTCAACCCACGAAGAACATTTCGCTGATGTGATGAAACGTTATCTGCAGTATGTACGCGAAGGGAATATGCCCGATTGGGAAATCCCCAATATGATCACCAAATATTATATTACCACACGCAAATTTTAATTCAGCGATTAAAGCGCAATTCAGATTGTTCTGCAAGCCGGGAGAAGCAGAAAATCAGGGGCAGTCGTTGTAAATAACCCCTTCCACTAAAAAAGTGTTGCAAAAAAATCGGGCTGCGGCATAAATCCTCCCCGGACACTAATGACTCCCGAGCTAAGATCATTCCCGACTCCGGTAACAATTGTTTTGACTATCTCCACGCCGTCTGTATTTCCCCGGGCCTCGCAAGAAATCCGTTAAGAAAATTGAAACGGACGGCGGTGGTAATGTGCGAATGTGCCAATGTGGAAATGTGATAATTTGATAATTTGATAATGTGATAATGTGCGAATCACTGCTGTCCGGGTAAAATGTATTTCCCCGGGCCTCGGAAGAAATCCGTTAAGAAAATTGAAACGGACGGCGGTGATAATGTGCGAATGTGCCAATGTGGAAATGTGATAATTTGATAATGTGATAATGTG
>JAEZAY010000389.1 GCA_023427575.1 Bacteroidota bacterium
TTTGCATCAATTTTCCTTGTCCGGAATTTGGTTTTTTTGATTTACGGTCGGGATTTAATTTCAACTGATGCCGGGATTTGGCCGAACGGGCCATTGCCCGGCTATTCAATCTTAACAATTTATTTCCCGGCGGCGGTGTCCGGAATTGATTTCAGGGCAGCAAAAAATTGTAACTTAATCGCGTATACGCTACTCAATTAAGAACCGGAGTTTTTAAGGAATAATACAATGACTATGATGAAGTTCAGGCTAACGGCCCTATTTATTTTTTGTTTTTCGGCGATCTATGCACAGTTGGGGGTGACGGAAAACCTCGCGAAAATTACCAATATTCAGCAGGCAGAACAATACATTAAGGCAAACCCCCGGCTGAAACCGGAGATCCTGAGAATTTCCGCTGATAAGGATACATCCATCTATCATCGCCGGCTGCTTCGCCAGAATAAAGGCGATCTGTTTTCAGTGGGTTATTATACTTATAAAGTATTGGAATCGGAAGGCACCGTTGATTTTCGTGCCAGCTATGTTTTCCTTGATGGGGGTGAATACAGTGAAGCGGAAATCGACAGCCTGAAAAAGCTGATCGTGCAAAAGGCCAATCAGGGAACTTCGTTTGCAGCACTTTCCGATCAGTATAACATGGATGGGAATACCACACAAGGCGATACCGACTGGTTTTCCGGGCAGTTTTCATTTCCAAAAGAATTCCAGGATGCCGTTCAGGCACATAAGCTGGGCGAAATATTTTTTGTGGACGTGCCGGATAGGAAATGGCATTATATCGTGAAGAAAACGCATAATGATCGCGTGAAGAAGGAAATGACCATACTTAAGTCGATCGGCCGGTAGCTGATTGTTTTAAATTTTAAAAGATCTAATTGATTAAAATATTTTTAGATTATGAAAAACAGCATTTTCATATTAATGCTTTTTTTATCTACCCAAATTTTTGGCCAGCTTACCGTAAACGAACAGTTTCAAAAAATAACCACCCTGGATCAGGCGCAAAAATACATTGACGCAAATCCGGAATTAAAACCGGCTTTATTGTATCTGACGGCCGGTAAGGATTCCGCGATGATTGAAAAAAGATTGCTGCGGCAAAATCAGGGGGATATTTTTTCGGTAGGATATGTTACCTATAAAGTTTTGCAATCCAGGGATACCACCAATTTCCGCGCTCAATATATTTTCCTCGATGGCGCCAGTTACTCGCGTTCAGAGATTGACAGCCTGAAAAGAGAAATTGTTCAGAAAGCCAACTCCGGCGTTCCTTTTGAATTGTTATCAGATCAGTATAACATGGATGGGAACACCACCCGTGGAGATACAGGCTGGTTTTTTGGTGAATATATGATGCCGAAGGAATTTCAGGATGCCGTTCAGCGAAGTAAAACCGGGGAAATATTTTTTGTAGATGTTTCTGAAAAAAACTGGCATTATATCATTAAGAAAACTCATGATGACCGTACGGAAAAGGAAATTGTTGTACTCAGATCAAATGGACGCTGACAAGTAAATACTCTCGCTAAATGTTCTGACTTTATCGGTACCGTAAATTTAAATCGAGTCTGGCAGCCTGCTACTGAATGGGGGCTGCCATTTTTTGTAGGGGTATGTTACCGTTGGTTTGGTAGATGAAGGCAATTTTTTCCAGACGTTAATCGCATTAAATGGACATAGAAGGATGGAGTTGAGCCCCGAAAATTTTATTTCGGAAAATTCTTTCATTCCTTAGAGATTTCCCGGAGAATTTTTAATTTTAGAATTACCGCACGCCTCTATTCGATCCGTAATAGTCGCTATTACAATTCTTCTCAGAGTTCCGGACTTAGCCAGATCAGGCGATTTATGATCAGCGATTTTTCCTGCCATATGAAGCCGCCACGGTATTAGTCTGCTATCCCTTTTTTCTCCTCATCTAAAATTTATTGTTATGCGAAATTCAACAAATGGTGAATCCGTTTACTGGTTGCGTGGCCGCGATTTATGTAAATGGCAGGCAGTTCTACTTTGCTGCAGTATTTTCATGCTGGCAGCATGTCGTAAAAACGATCATCCGCATCCTTCAGGTAAATGTGATGAGTTTAAAAGCTCGGGATGGAACAATAAGTATGAACCACAGGTAACGGTTTTTGCTACGGGATTTAATAATCCAAGAGGACTAAAATTCGGCCCTGATTGTCATTTGTATGTGGCTGAATCCGGTACCGGCGGAACAAACAGTACGATGGAGCTTTGCCCGGATCTGCAGGTGAGTCCTGAAGGCGGAGGACCATATCTGGGCAGCGAAACAGGAGGGCGGATTTCTAAGGTCAACGGTAAAGGACAGAGGACAACAGTTACCGAAAACCTGCCTTCCACGCAAAACGCGTTTGGGGATATCGTGGGCGTTGCGGATCTCGCTTTTGTCGGCAATAATTTATATGTACTGGTAGGAGGCGGATGTTCACATGGCGTAACAACTTTCCCTACAGGCATTCTTCGGGTTAATTGGGATGGTACCAATTCGGTGGTGGCCGATATCGGGGCCTGGCAGGTAGATCATCCGGTGGCCGTTCCGGGTGCGGATTTTGAACCGGAAGGAAATCCCTATTCCATGGTTTCTGTTAACAATGATTTTTATGTGGTGGAGTCGAACCAGGGCCAGTTGATCAAGGCCACCATGAACGGGAATGTGAGCCGAACTACCGATCTTTCCGCCAGCCAGGGTCATATTGTGCCTACGGCTTTGGTTTATCACGATGGCTATTTTTATCTCAGCAATCTAAGCACATTTCCCCTGTCGGAAGGAACTGCTAAAATATACCGCATTGGTATGAATGGCAATGTAGAAATTGTTGGTGAAGGCTTTACTGCTGTACTGGGTCTGGCATTCGATAAAAAAGGCCGGCTGTATGTACTTGAAAGCAGCAGTCAGAATGGTTTTCCAACCCCCGGAGCCGGACGAATTGTACGGGTGAACAAAAACGGTTCAAGAGATATTGTCACCAGCGGTTTATCATTGCCAACCGGTATGACATTCGGACCGGATGAAAATCTTTACGTATCGCATTGGGGCTTTGGTAAAGAAGCAGGCGGCGGTGAAATTTTAAAAGTTAAACTGCACGATTAGATTAAATGCTGATCAACAGATTTAGGCACTATGGAGAATCAACGCAGATGCCGCCTGTTAAGGTGGCATTTGTATTTTCTGAAAACGGTACTGTCGCGAACACTGTAATTTAAAATTGTGAAAACTTGCAAATGTGAAAATTCAAACCCGGACGGCGGTGATAATATACCAATGTGCCAATGTGGAAATGTGATAATTTGATAATTTGATAATGTGATAATCAGTGGTGTCCGGGTAAAATGTATTCC
>JAEZAY010000425.1 GCA_023427575.1 Bacteroidota bacterium
GTATAAAAGTGGTGTCTGAATCGAAAACAAGCGGAAATCGAAAAAGAAAATCAGCACAAAAACGGTGGCGCCCCGGATCAGAAGGTCGATCAGGCCATTCAGGATGGAAAGATAAAAGTTAACGGCCGTTTCCTTCCAGGAATAGACTTTCTGCCGGCGAAAATTGCTGATCAGAATTTCGGCCAGAATAACGGCAAGAAATATTGGCGATGCTTCCCACATGCCTTTTTTTAAATAGCTGTGCAAATATTAAACCGGCCTTTGCCCATCGAAACTTTTCCAAAAAATGCAGGCCGAGACCGCCCTTCGCGCTTTAATATCCCGGTTAAATTAAAACTTAATCTTTTCTTTATCAATACCTAAACACTTACTGGTTTAGATTGCTCACTCAAAATACGGGTACAGGCCTACCAGGGTTGCCGGGTTAAAATAGCGGTCAGTTTATAAACATTAAGGTAAGGAATAGTAATGCTGGCCTTCGCCATGGTCTTTTTCCAGCGCATCGATGATTACCTGCAGATGTTTTTCATTGCCCAGGAAGTCGGCATTGACGGCATCCACAATCAGCGTTTTAACAGGATGCTGTTTGATATAACGGGTATAGGTTTCCTGGATGGAAAAAAGATAATCGTCCGGAATGGCCTGCTCATACGCCCGGTTTCGTTTGCGGATATTTGCCTGCAGTTTATTCACCGGCACGTGCAGATATATCAGCAGATCGGGCTGGATCAGCTGCTGGTGCATGATATCAAATAATTTTTGATAAAGCCTGAATTCTTCTTCCGGCAGGTTTACCCGTGCAAACAACAAACATTTGGTAAACAGGTAGTCCGAAATCGTAAAATTCTGAAACAGGTCTTTGGTATGAACCAGTTCTTTCATCTGCTTATACCTTTCGGCCATAAAAAACAGCTCCAGTGGAAAGGCATACTGGCGGGGATTCTCGTAAAATTTAGGGAGGAATGGATTGTCGGCAAATTCTTCCAGAATTAATCGCGCATTGAAATGGCGGCTTAATAAATGGGCCAGGGTTGTTTTTCCGGCTCCGATATTTCCTTCGATCGTAACAAAATGATATATCATGGGTGGCCGCTGATAGAAACAAACTGTTCGCTTGTTTGCGACAAAGAAATATGAAATGTATGAAATCTGGTTTATATTTTTCTCACATCCAGAGGGTCAGTGCATTCCATTAAAAGACTGGCGATGGTTTTTTGAAAGACAGGATGTACCAGATCCGGTGCTATTTCAGTTAAAGGCTCCAGTACAAATCGCCGGTCTTTCATCCTTGGATGCGGAATTTGCAGTCGCTCTTCGTTTAAAATCAGATTTCCATATAAAAGGATATCGATATCGATGGTTCGGGGCCCGTATTTTTCCTTCCGAACCCTGCCCATTGTTTTTTCCACCGATAAAAGGGATTGCAGCAAATCACCCGGTTTCAGGCTGGTTTGGATCATCAATACCTGGTTCAGGAAATCCTGTTGTTCGGTTTTTCCCCAGGCGGCTGTTTCATATAAAGCTGAAGACTGAATAATTCGACCGGCTTTTTTTTCAATCAGGCTGGCCGCCTGCTGCAGGTTTCCAATCCGATCGCCTTCATTCCCGCCGGTTATCAGGTAAACATTCTCCATTCCAGATCCGTTTTGTTCCAAAATTACCATTTAACGCCGGTTCGGGGTTTTTCTTCGGCTTACCAATCGTCCTTTTTTTCAGCTATTTCATATATTGCGTGATTCGCGGTGTGAAAAAACCGCAGAACTTTGTCCAAAATTTTGTGCTCTGATGAATCAATTTTTCAAGGTATTTTTCGCTTCTCTGTTGGCGCTGGTTGTTTTTACGGTAATAGGAACACTCATCTTTCTCGTTTTTGTTAGCTCCGTTACTACGCCCGAAAAAGAAACCACCGGTAAAAATGCCGTTTTGGTTCTCGACCTTTCCAAACCATATCTTGAAATCACTGAATCGAACCCATTGGTAGCCTTTACCAATCGCGCCGATCTGGAACCACCTTCCCTGTTTGATGTATTGCGGATGATTGAAACGGCAAGAAAAGATTCGGCCGTTAAGGGCATTTATATCAGTTGCGGGTCAAACGCGAATGGGTTTGCAGCCAGTGAGGAAATCCGCTCCGCTTTAAAAAATTTCAAAAATTCCGGTAAGTTCATTTATGCCTATGCCGACGTGATCTCGCAGTCGGCCTATCATGTGGCAAATATTGCCGATAAAATCTACTGCAATCCGCAGGGCGGGCTCGAATGGCAGGGTTATGAAATGGAATTGCTGTTTTTGAAGGGAGCGCTCGACAAGCTTGAAATTGAACCGCAAATTTTTTATGCGGGTAAATTCAAAAGCGCCACAGAACCTTTCAGAGCAACCAAAATGACGGAGCCGAACCGGATACAGAATACGGAACTGTTGAAAGATCTTTATTCAAACTTCCTGCAACAAACGGCGGAACAGCGGGGCGTTGATACGGCTACGCTTCAGCGTTATGCTGATCAGAATCTGATCCAGTTTGCATCCGATGCCGTTACATATAAGCTGGTGGATGGGGTCCGCTACGATGATCAGGTGAAGGATGAAATCAAGGAAAAACTTAAAGTAGGCAAATACGAGAAGCTGAATTTTATTTCGCTGTCGCGGTACGCGAAAGCAGCGGACTTCCGGTCAAAAGGCCAGGATAAAATAGGCGATATTTATGCTCAGGGGAATATTATCGATGGAAAAGGAGAGCGTACACAAATCGGCAGTGAATCGTATCGTAACCTGATCCGTAAGTTAAGATTGGATAAATCCATCAAGGCCATCGTTTTTCGCGTGAACTCGGGTGGGGGAAGTGCGTTGGCCAGTGAAAATATCTGGAGGGAACTTAGTCTTGCCCGGGAAGAAAAACCCGTTATTTTAAGTTTTGGCGATGTGGCGGCTTCTGGCGGCTATTATCTTGCTGCCAATGCCGACAGCATTTTTGCCTTGCCAAATACCATTACCGGCTCTATCGGCGTATTCACGCTTATTCCGAATCTGGAAAAGTTCTTTAATAATAAGCTTGGAGTTAGTTTTGACAATGTTTCCACTTCGCCCGAATCAAATTCATTAAATGTTGTCAGGCCCTTGTCGCCGGTTCAAAAACGTTTTTTACAGGCCGGTGTTGACAGTATCTACCATGTATTTAAAACCCGGGTGGCAGAAGGCAGAAAGCTTGACATGGAATATGTGGATTCAGTGGCTCAGGGAAGAATCTGGAGCGGGAAAAAAGCGGTGGAACTTGGGTTGGTTGACCGGCTTGGGGGTTTAAATGATGCGATCGCTTCGGCCGCGCGGATGGCAAAAATAGATGAGTACCGCGTTCGTGAATACCCCGAGCGGGAGTCATTGTATGAAATGTTGTTTGGAAGTTCTACCGAAACGATTAAAGAGAAATCAATCCGGGAAGAAATCGGGGAAGACAATTTTAAAGTTTATAAGTCGATACAAAGCGTGAAGCAAATGATGAATGGGGTTCAGGCAAGAATGCCTTTCGATTTTTCCATCCGCTAATATTTAATTTCTACACTGGAATAATGAAGATAGTTAAGCTGGCCCTGATCAGTGTTGCAGGATTGATAATAGTTGTATTGCTTCTTTCGGCATTGCTTCCTTCTAAAGTCAGGATTTCGAGGGCTACCGATATTCATGGCTCAAAAGAAGAGATCAGTCAATACGTTGCAAATCTCCCGGAGTGGAAGAAATGGAACGCAATGGCAAACGATACTGCACTGTCTGGCGCGAAATTTAATCCGGATCAAATTACACATGAGAATATGAACATCCGGCTCGAACACGCTTCAACCGATTCAGTCATTGTTCTCTGGCATCGAAATAACACCAATACAAGAAGCGGGTTTAATTTTTATGAATCAACACAGGGGCCGGTAGTTGTGCAATGGTATTTTGACTTCAACTTGCGCTGGTATCCCTGGGAAAAATTTGCTAGCATTATATTTGATAAGCAATTGGGGCATCCGATGGAAAAATCACTGGCTGCCTTAAAAGAGGCCATTGAAAGAAGACCTGAATAGTTCTGACCCTGTTAATCCGGTCCTTTTTTTCTTACGGCATTCATTTCATCAATTATAAAAAAACAATAGTATGAAGCAGATTCTTTTTTCCCTGTTTCTTGTAGCCGCAATGGTTCAAACAGGCAGTGCGCAGGAAACCAAGGCCAGCCCCCGGGTAACTGCCGAAGGCAAAGACGTAAAAGTTGCCTATGGTCAGCCATCTAAAAAAGGCCGCGTAATTTTCGGAGAATTGGAACCTTATGGAAAAGTGTGGAGAGCAGGCGCTAATGAAGCCACCGAGATCAGCTTCGCGAAGGACATGAATTTCGGAGGAAAGAAAGTCAAAGCCGGAACCTATTCCCTGTTCGTGAATCCAACAGAGAAAGAATGGACCATTATCCTAAATCCCGAATTGAAACAATGGGGCGCTTATGGTTATGATAAGATCAAAAGCAAAAATGCGCTGGAAGTAAAAGTG